>JANORE010000026.1:0-5808 GCA_031415155.1 Akkermansiaceae bacterium
CTTCTAGGATTTGCAGCGCCGCTTTCACACGCCGCCAATCATCCAAGGCCATCACATGCGGGTCTTCTGTCTCTTCCGGCGGATGATGCAAGTGAATCGGGACGACTCGTGATGAATCCCTTTTCCCGCGGTGCCGATAACGCAAACGATCAATGCAGTAGCCTCGCATCACTGCAAATGCCCAAGCAAATGGCGGCGATAATTGGGGATTATAATCGGCAGAACGATGCCACATTCTCACAAATGTATCCTGCACCGCTTCCTCAGCTTCCCGCCGATCTCCCAACATCCGGCAAGCGATTCCTAATAAAATGGGACTCCACATTTCATATAACTCCGTCAGCGCAGAACCATCCTCTTTCCCCATTCTCGCAATCAAAATGGCCGCTTCTCCGCTACGATCTTCACCGAATCCGGCAGGAAAAATCGGAACGACGGACAATTCAGATTCTATCATGGATAATGGTCGGATCATGAAATGATGCAAAGTGATCGTATCACGCACCTATGATCCGTCATTCTTCCCGCTTTGGACCCATTGATTTGATGAAAAAACCTTCTGCAGCTTCACTCGCTGTTATTGTCTCACAACGACATTCTAGGATTCGAAAATCAATTGGCGACGATGTTAAAAATCTTGCCGGGGATAAAGACGATTTTACGGATGGTTTTTCCTTCGAGATGTTCATTGACCTTCGTACTGGCAAAGGCAGCCGCCTTCGCGGTCTCTTCGTCTGCATCCTTGGAAATCATGAAGCGGTCGCGAAGTTTTCCATTGACTTGGACGACGAGTTCTACCTCGTTGCGAACGAGGGCAGCAGCATCATAAGTCGGCCAGTTCGATTCTGAGAGAAGAGTCTCGCCGCCGAGACGGGCATTGATTTCCTCCGAAAGATGCGGCGCGAAGGGATTCAGAACGGTGAGAAATTGGACGAACTCTTTATGCGGAACGACCTCAGCTTGTGTAAAAGCATTCGTGCAAATCATCATTTGAGAAATCGCCGTGTTGAAGCTGAGTTTCTCGATGTCTTCACCCACTTTTTTGATCGTTTCATGAACGATGCGGAGAAGCTCCTTGTCCGTACATGGGACTTCTTTGATTTTCGCAGAGACCTTCCATTGCCCGTCCTGCTCTTCCATCGCTACTCGCCAGACGCGCGCGAGAAAGCGAGAAACACCTTCGACCCCCTTCATTTGCCATGGTTTCACTTGCTCTAACGGCCCCATGAACATTTCATAAAGTCGCAGCGCATCTGCTCCATACTCGGAAACCACATCGTCAGGATTCACAACATTACCTCGGGACTTGGACATTTTCTGCCCGTCTTCACCAAGGATAAGACCTTGATTGACTAATTTTTGAAACGGCTCGGGAGTCCGAACATGGCCGAGATCGAATAAAACTTTATGCCAGAAACGTGCATAGAGCAGATGAAGTACGGCATGTTCCGTTCCACCGACATAGAGATCTACCATTCCAGGTTTTTCATTCGTCCAATAGTTTTCCGCTTCTTCAGAAATAAGGCGATCTGTATTACTAGGATCGCAGTAGCGAAGATAATACCAACAGGAACCTGCCCATTGCGGCATGGTATTTGTCTCGCGTAGCGAACCATCTGGTAATTTCACCCAGTCTTGAGCCTTGGTCAGAATGGGCTCGGGAGAGCCACTGGGTTTGTAATCTTCCAGCGGTGGAGCCAGCAACGGTAGCTCCGACTCAGAAATCGCTTGATGTTTACCGTCTTTCCAAACGATTGGGAATGGCTCACCCCAGTAGCGTTGACGGGAAAAAAGCCAATCGCGAAGTTTGAATTGGATGCGACGTTGGCCTTTGGAGTTAGATTCCAGCCAGTCAATCATCTTAGCCTTCGCTTCTGCGGTGGGTAAGCCATCAAGGAAACCTGAATGGATTGCAATCCCATATTCAGAGGTGGCTTTCGAATCACTGTAAAACACCGTTCTTCGATCGCCTAATGTGTATTCAAACTCAGGCTGTAATTGTGGATATAATATCTCCGTGATTTCTCGACCCTTAAGCTTTTCATATCCAACAACATGTTTAATTTCTATGGTATATTTATTTGCAAATTCATAGTCACGTTCATCATGCGCTGGCACCGCCATGATCGCGCCAGTGCCGTAGCCCATCATCACATAGTCCGCGATCCAGACCGGGATTCGTTGATCATTGACTGGATTCGTCGCAAACGCTCCAGTAAAGACACCGGATTTATCTTTGTTCAAATCGCCACGATCCATATCGGATTTCGAGGAACAAGCTTTCTGATAGGCTTCAACAGCAGCCTTTTGCTCAGTGGTCGTAATTTCCACGACGAGTGGATGTTCCGGGGCAATGACCATGTAAGTCGCACCGAAAAGGGTGTCTGGGCGGGTGGTAAAAACTTCAATCTCAGATTTAAAATTTGAAATTTGAAATTTAACAGTCGCACCTTCACTTCGCCCTATCCAATTTTTCTGAAGCAGCTTGATACCTTCCGGCCAATCAAGAGTGTCTAACTCATCAATTAAGCGTTGGGCATACTTGGTAATCCTCAACATCCATTGCCGGAGCGGACGGCGCTCCACAGTGTGACCTTTGGATTTCCACTCTTCCACTTCCTCGTTGGCAAGAACCGTGCCGAGGTCTGGCGACCACCAGACTGGAGTATCAGCAACAAAAGCGAGACGGACCTCGTCGATTTGATCTCGGGTCCAGCCTTGTGCTTCGAGCTCGCTAACGGGTTTTGCTTTATTTTCTTTTTCACAGAAATAAGCACCATAAATCTGTAGGAAAATCCACTGAGTCCAACGCACATATTCAGGATCGGTGGTGGCGATTTCCCGATCCCAATCATAAGCAAATCCTAAGGATTTTAACTGCCGTCGAAAGTTCTCAATATTCGCTGCTGTGGTAATCGCCGGATGTTGGCCTGTCTTGATCGCATATTGTTCCGCAGGTAGACCAAATGAATCATAACCCATGGGATGCAAAACATTAAATCCATTCATCCGCTTATAACGACCAATAATATCGGTAGCCGTATAACCTTCTGGATGTCCTACATGAAGTCCCGCACCACTTGGATAAGGGAACATATCGAGAACATAGTATTTTGGTTTTTTTGCATCAAAATCCGGGTCATGAGGGCCTGCTGTTCGGAAAGTTTTCTCAGCTTCCCAGAGTGCTTGCCATTTAGGCTCAAAATCTTGGAAAGGAAATGGTTTACGACTATCGGACATAAGCAAAAAAATGGAGAAACTTTAGAAATTTACAACGGGATGAAAAGAAAACCCCGCCACGACTTTGAAATCGGACGGGGAAATTTTCCTTAAAAAATTAAACTAGGGGTTTATCAACTACCGCATTACGAATGCTCTCAAACGTTCCTTCGATCAACTGTCTCCCTTGTTCACCAATGTTATGATAAATCGTAGTCATTGTCTGAATCGTGCTAGCTGCTGGCCCAGCGAAATGAAACTCACAATTTACAACTTCACATTGGTTGAGCGCGAACGGTCCATACCCAAGAATGACAAATTTACAATTCTTGAATACACAAGATTCATACTCGTGAAAGTCGAGAATCACTTCTTCATTCGCAAAATCGTGTTTTGAAATTTTCATGTCAGGCGATTGAAAACGCTTTGTCCATGTGACGCAACCTTTGGATTTCTTCTTATAAAACAAACCATCGTCCTTTTTGATGCACTAGAATTCAAAATTCACGAAGAACTCCGGAAATTCATGTGGATAACATCCGAATGACTGAACGAAACAAAGAAGGTGCTTTCAAAAATATGCTAAAGTCTGAAGTCATACAGCACACATCTCAACTTATCATTCCCGTGGAACACCTATGACTCAAATGGGGAACAGCAAAATTTCCGACTTATACCCACTATGAAGAAGATGATCTTATAAGTTCAAAAATTAAGAAATCATCAAAGATCTGAAGACATGAATGAATTATCATTGATTGATTACGCCCATCGTTTGGGCGTGACACTCCAATGTTGAATTCCTCAATACATGAAAAAGATCTTCCCTCAGTCCCGATCAGGAAGAAGGAAGATCATCTAAAACAAAAAAGTAAGAACTGATTTCTTACTTTTTTAGAGCAACATTAAAGCAGGTTGCTCAATCAGCTTCTTGATTTCTGCTAGAAACTGAGCGGCGACGGCACCATCGACGACTCTGTGATCGCAGGACAGACCGAGATTCATACGAAGACCTGGAACGATTTGACCATTTTTTACGACTGGCTTTTCGATGGCTGCACCTACGGATAAAATGGCAGCTTGAGGAGGATTGACGATGGCATCGAAGGATTCGATTCCCCATGCGCCGAGATTCGAAACAGTGATTGTTCCTCCGTCGAATTCGTCGGGTTTGAGTTTCTTGTCCTTGGCTCTAATTGCGAAGTCTTTCACTGCTTTTGAAATGGCAAGCAGTGATTTGCTTTCCGCTTGCTTGATGACAGGAGTGACAAGGCCGTCTTCTACAGCGATGGCAACGGATAGGCCGACATGCTTGAATTTGACGATGTGATCACCTGCGTAGGAAGCGTTGACGGCTGGAACAGCCTGCGTGGCATTGATGACGGCCTTGAGAATGAAATCGTTGACGGAGTATTTATTACCGTGAGTTTTTTCGGCCTGTGCATTCACTTGCTGACGAAGAGTCATGAGCGGTGCGGCATCGACTTCGAGATGCAGATAGAAATGAGGAATCGTAGTTTTAGAAATCAGTAGGCGCGATGCGATGATCTTACGCATGGAACTGAGTTGAATGATCTCATCGCCCTCTTTCACAATAGGAGCGATGGCTTGTGCTATTGGAGTGATGGTTTGTGCCACTGGAACAATTGCAGCAGCGAGCGTGGATGGTGCGGTAATTGATTTGTTTTTGATGGATTCCGTCAGTGCTGCTGCTGCTGTTGCTTCGGAAGATGGGGTAGACACAGCTCTAGGAACGGGGATACTTGCTGTTTCGATGTCTTTCTTAACAATCCGTCCAGCAGGTCCACTGCCCGTCATTTCAGTAAGATTGATACCGATCTCCATCGCCATTTTACGCGCCAGTGGTGACACTCTTAGGCGTTCTCCAGTGATCGGTTCGGCTGTAAGACCGGGTGCAGATTGCACCGGAGTTGAGGTGGAAAGGACTTCTTGAGTGACTATTTTTGTTTCTGCTGCGGTATTGATTTGAGAATCTCCATCTAATACTGCGAGAACTGATCCAATAAGAGCTTTTTCACCTTCCTTAACCAGGATTTCCGTGATGATACCATCATCGAAAGCCTCCATCTCCATGGTTGCCTTATCGGTCTCAATGTCAGCGAGAATGTCACCAATCTCGACAGAGTCTCCGATTTGTTTGTGCCATTTGATAAGAGTTCCCTCGGTCATTGTATCCGAGAGTTTAGGCATTTCAATATTCACAGACATGATTTTGGTAGGAAGTGATTCGGGCTGAGAATGTGGAAAAAATGGAGTATTTCCAGTCTTTTTAATGGAAGTTTTAGGAATAAAAAAGCGCGTGGGAGATTCTAACTCCACGCGCTTCGTAAACAATTTGGATAACCAACTCAATGAATTCAAGGAGCGATTGGCTTCATCGTAGGGATGAGACCGATGTTTGGGCTACCTACTGAGCCTTGTGCGCTAGCGAGTACGCGGACAGATTCACTTGTGGTTCCGCAACCCTCTTTTTTCGGGCAATAATAGCGGGTGCATTGACGATAAACTGGGGTGCGTTTTGTGACGGTTTTGTAACGTGGCACCCTTTTTTCCACAGTTTCGACCATG
>JANORE010000027.1:0-1956 GCA_031415155.1 Akkermansiaceae bacterium
TATGTCCGAGCCAGAGACCAAGCCATCACGAGCGTTTTTACCCTATCCTGTTTCCACTCTCAGCCCACCGATCATCCCTAATGATCTGACCTCGTTTAAATCGCGAGGCATTTCTCAAGTCGAGCGAGACCTCCAACAAAAGCTCCAGGAAATCCGAGAAACGTATCTTCAAACCATTGATCATTTCAATTGGAACAAGCTGGTCTACGAGGCGGATATTCAGTTTGAGCCGATCATCGGCGGCACTTATCATCTGTATGAAATGCGTGGTCGTAAGACACTTTCGATGATTTCTCCAGAAGAATGGTCACAAAAACATTTAGCGACCGTCCGACTCAACATGGATCGACAATGGAAAGTCGTAGAAACTGGCTCGGGTATCGACTCACGCGAACTCTTCGGCAGCGTTGAAATCTAGATATAGGTTCGAGTCAGTTTCTATGAGGGCTTGATCAAATACCCAGCGACCCAACCCTCGTCACCGCGCTCGTTTCGACACCAATGCCAACCATGAATTTGGCGGATTGAGTCGATGCGGTCGCCACGTTTGATACAGAGTACTGAAGGGTCATAAGTTTCCATGGCGGCATATTTGCCTTCACCGAGTGGCTCAAGAATTTCCTCCGGGACGTAGCCGTCGTTGCCATCGCGATCCACGGCCCAGACCCAGCCAGGCCAGACACGATCCGCCGGCCCGACCGTGATTTCATCACCAGGCGCGAGATGGATGGGATTGCTGTCTCTGTCCTCATAGTCGGCGTTTGCAGTAAAAGTGGCCATGTTTGCACGCCAAGCAATCACATCGTCCAAGAAAGGTGAAGTCTCATTTTGCTCCTGATCCACCTATCTCAGGGACTTTGGTTGGATCGTCGCTAAGTCTTGATACTGCGACGATTCAATTCGCGCTCAACCCATGAACATTCAAATACTCTGTTCGACTTGTGATGCATTTCCTGGATTTCTCAAAGCCAGCCCATTTCCATGAGCTCTCCAGCCAAACTCTCTGGGTGCCATGGTATGATCATTCAATATCACCTTGAGCCGGACAGAAAGGAAATGGATGCCTCATTGGTCAGAATTTTATCATCAATCACTTGGCGACCTATCCTGTGGATGATTAAAAATTTAAATTCAGCAGCTTCAGTGCATTGCGGACTGTGAACGCAAGATCCTCGGGCGCATGGCGGATACAAGCTTCTAGTGAGGTATGGCCGGCGGAAATGCTGAAGGCAAAGTCAAAGACGTTTGAAATATCGGCCAAGTCCCCCTGGAGCGCTCCTGACAACAACATCGTTTTCACGCCGCGCTCACGTGCCATCTCCGCCAATACGGAGCACAGCTTTCCAGAAGTGGTTTGTCCGTCCGTTTGTCCCTCGCCAGTGATTAGTAAATCGGCTCCTTCGAGCGCCGCTTCTAGCCCAGCTGCCTCGGCGATCAGGCGAGCACCTGGAATGATTTTCGCCCCACAAAATGCACGCAACCCGTATCCCAATCCTCCGGCTGCGCCATCGCCTGGTGCCCCTTCACAGGCGCAAATTTGTTTTAGATTTTTCAATCCGTCATCAAGTTGTGGAATCATTTTGGCGGTCGCCCCTTTTTGGGGACCAAACACGGCAGCCGCCCCATTCGGACCCGTCAATGGATTAGTGACATCGCAGGCCACACGGATGAGTGCCTCTTTGAGGGCGGGTAGCTGCTGCGATGCGTCGATTTCATGGATGCGCGAAAGAATTGCCCCGCCGCGTTCTTGAATTTCGTTCCCTTGTGCATCAAGCAGTCGGATGCCCAATGCCTGTGCCATGCCGGTTCCGCCATCCACGGTAGCACTTCCGCCGATTCCCATGATGATGGAGCGATAGCCCGTGGAAATCAGATGCCGTAACATTTCACCCGTTCCGAAGGTCGTCGCACTCATCGGATCGAGCAGATCCGCAGGCACCAGCTCGATGCCAGATG
>JANORE010000028.1:0-2409 GCA_031415155.1 Akkermansiaceae bacterium
CTCTTCATCTCTTCCTATCTGCGTTTTTAACGTCCATCTGCGGTTTATGAAATCTTCAACTCACGGCACCTGTATAGTTAAAAAATCACTACAATTGCAGGAAATCTGGCCCCCATTCCATCCATTTCCGTGATGCCGAGATCGCGGATTCTCTCGCAGATTTCACACGCCGTCGCGCGTCACGGTTTAGATTTTTTAGCAAAGCCGGACCATGTCTTTGATGAACTGGCCCCAGAGGAAACAAAGCCCGCGCTTGGAGTATTGGAAATGCCCGTCTCCGGTGAGCAGGATGTAGCCAGCCGCAAGGTTGTGATCCACCTGCTTTCGCATTTCCTGCTCAATGGAATTTTCAATCTCTTCAGGATCCGGCATCATCAATTGATTTGCCGGAATATGTAACCGATCCAAATACTGGTGGTGATCTGCCAAAATCTGGTGAAAACAACTCCGCTCACAGGGCACATGATTCCAGCGAATATTCGGCGGGCACTGCAAAGTCGGAGCAAAGGGGAAATTCGTCGTTCGCCAGATTTTTCCATCCTTGTCGGTGGATGTGATCGAAATAAAAGCGAACGCCACATCGCTTTGCTCACATAGACAAACTGCGGCGACAGCACGCTCCTCGGGATGCCAAAAAAGCCGGAAAAACTGCTGCATCCCAGCCCATTCCCAGCCGCAATCGGAAATATGCTCAAAGCCATCTTCCTCCATCGCCGCCGCCGCCTCAATCGCATTGGGAAAAAACGAGGGATTCGGAATTTGCCGATGCCGCAACCGATTATTAAGCGGCAGCCGCATCCCCCGGATCCGAGTGAGCAGCTCGATCCATGGCAAGAAAAACCAAAGGATGACACCCAACAAGCCACCCCACAGACTTCCTGCTAAATGGTAAAATAAGTAGAAGCTCGCGGCCAGAAATGTCAGCGCTCCCAGCTTTCTCGCATATTTCATCCGTGATAAGCGCAGTGCCACGGCGAACACGACCAAGCCGATGACAGTTAAGGTTTCACACATGAGGTTTCGTTCGCGAATAAGCACTCGAATAACAGACAATATGACTCACACGATTCGTGAAACTAGGCAAGTGCTCGTTTTAAGTATGTCCAAAATTGATTTTCAAAATGAACCAAATCGCTCACTTCCATGATTGTTTCAATAACTCACGTAATCTCAATGGATCCGTGGCCGAAGTCTTTGCCACAAACCCCCGTGCATGGGCGAAGTGGACATCATTACAGTCTTGAATCCTCGTGAAATCGAGTCCCGGATGATCGTTGTGCCGCGATAACCCGAACCCTGGACCACGGCGATCTGGATAAATCATCCCGACCACCTGTTTCGCATCGGGACGAGACTCGATGAATCGCGCCAAGCCCGATGAAAGATCATCCTGCGTCGGCTCGATGCGCGGAATATATAACACTTTGACTGGACCTGTGGACGTCTCGATTTCCCAAAATTCACCAATTTTTCCGATGTAGTTCAGCCGTTCCCGCAAATTTTTCAAATAGCCAATCATGTCCTGTCCGATCCAAGACATCACTTCCCACAATGCTTCGCCCGGTTGCAAGTCCGCCACCGCGCTGAAACGCCGCAGCAACGTCGTATCGATAGGCGAGTTCAGTTTAAACAATGTTTCCCGACTCACTCCCAGCCAACGCGCAGTATCGATCGGACCGCGCGTGTCAAACCACTCCGCAGGCTCCAGCCAATCACAAAACTCTCGTGCGTCCTCATAAACCCCCAAATACTGCAAAACGAGGCTCAACGCACAAATCGGCGGATGATCCTTCGGAAACTGATGATGATCGAAATTTCCTCGCTCCGGCACATGCTCATGCCCCACATCCACCACTGCCGTGGAAAGATCTGCTAGATCTTCAGCAGTCGGCTCGCGGCGAATGATCGGCACGCGATTTTCTGCGAGCAAGAGACAGCAAGCAAGGAACTCATCTTTATGCGAGCCACCAGGGTGAGTAAGGATACGGGAAAAATTCATACAGGATTGGACAGCCACACCTTAGACCGTTCTCACGCCATGGGAAGTGTTTTGAAAAGTTCTTAAACAAAACCTTCAATCGTGGTGATCGAAATTTTCAAAATTCTTGAATTCATATCTATCTTGACGGCTCTTTGGGGAAACTTTAAAAAATAGTTATCTCATTTTGATGTTTCTCATTTTAGTGCGACGAACCCAATTTTGATGAAAACAGTCCTCAATATTCTTCCATACGGCATCGGCTGTTTTTATGTTGGCAGCATCATGTCAGCCCGAGCAGAGCGCATCTTCGGCCTCAAAAGCGACGACTTCGCCAACGACTACGAAGTCCAACCCGGCCCATGGAAAAACTGGGGAAAAGGTACGCTTTTCTCGGGTGATCGCCATTTCACTGTCATCAGCTCCATAAA
>JANORE010000029.1:0-5169 GCA_031415155.1 Akkermansiaceae bacterium
GAGGGACACCCGCCAGCGCAGCTAACAGCAGGGTGAGTGCCAAAGCTAGCAATGGATTGGTTTTTCCGAGACCGTTGAAATCGACGATGTTCTCGCCATCGCGCTGAATACGGACTTGAGAAACGATGAAGAAAACTCCGAGAGTCATCAGCAAATAGGTGGCGAGGTAGAATGAAACGACCTGTGCCGAACCCAGAGAATTTTTCGTTTCTGGACTCCATGCGGCAAGAGCGAGGATGAGGAATCCGGCGTGGGCGATGGATGAATAGGCGAGAAGTCGCTTGAAATTCGTCTGCGGAATAGCGGCTAGATTTCCGAAAAGGAGAGTGGCGCAAGCAAGGATGAGCAGCAAGGTGACGACCGGGCCGCGAGTGAGATCGCTGGCTAGGAATGGCTCGAGAAAACGGATGGTGAGAATGAAGCCAGCAGCTTTGGAGCCGACCGATAGAAACGCAGTCGTGGGGGTGGGTGCGCCCTGATAGACATCCGGAATCCAGACTTGCATGGGCACGGCACCGATCTTGAAACCGAGGCCGACCATGACGAGGGCGACTCCGAAGAGCAGGGGAGTCAGAGATGGAAGATGTTCGATCTTGGATTGAATGAGATCGAGATTCATCGTGCCCGTCGTTCCATAAACCCAAGCAATGCCGTAGACGAGGAAGCCCGTGCTGAGTGCGCCGAGAATTAGATATTTCACGCCAGCTTCGAGTGATCCGACATTCCGCCTCATGTAGGCGACGAGGATATAGAAAGTGACGGTGACGAGTTCCAGAGCGACGAAAGCTCCCGCCAAGTCTTTGGCAGAGGCCAGCCACATCATGCCTGCACAAGCGAAAATCGGTAGTGCGTAAAACTCGCCTGTGCCAGCTTCCGAATCGGGAGTTTCCGTGAAGCGGGAGAGGATTTTCCGGTAATCGACGGCGAGAAGTAAGACCAAGATCGTGCAGACGAGAGCGAAGATTTTATAGAAACGAGCAAGGGAATCGAACTGATAGAAATTCCACAACGGCCATTTCGCCCAAGTGGCATCGGGTTTGGTATCTGGGCCGATGGCGATGAAGGTGAGGGCAAGGATGGCGGTAAGGCCGATGGCGGCAGATAGACCGACCCAAGCTTTGCTTTTGCACGAGCAAAACGCTTCGGCCATGAGCAAAAGAATGCCGAGAGTGACGGTGAGAGCTTCGAGATAGTAGGCGGGCATGGAGAAAAAGTTATTTGGTTTCAGTGTTCAGTTTTCATGAAAAACGATCACTTGAGTAAATTCAATAGAAGGTTGGGACAGAGGCCTACGGCGAAGAGGAAGAGGATCAAAATGAGCGCAGGGATGCGTTCGGAGAGAGTCAGATCCGTGGCGGCTTCGGTGCATTTTACGGACGGGCCTTGGAAAACATGGCGATAAGCGCGGAGCATATAGACGGCGGAAATGACGACGCCCCAGATGGAGAAGATACAGGCGATTTGGACTGGGCCGAGATTCGCCGAGCCGTCGTAGCCCTTGAATGCAGAGAGGAAAACCAGAATTTCTCCGGAAAAATTGGCAAGCCCAGGAAGCCCGATGGAGGCCATGGCAGCGATGCCAAATAGGAAGGCTAATCCGGGTGCGGATTTTGCGAGACCACCGAGCTCTTGAAGATCTAGCGAACCTGTTTGACGCTCAATATAATCTGCCAGACCGAAGAGTAATGCGATCGAAATCCCATGGGCGAACATCAGGACAATTGCCGCTGAGCGAGCGAGTGGGTTCTCGGGAAAGTCGATCAACGCGGCGATGGCGAGGAAGATATAGCCCATGTGCATGACCGAAGAGTTTCCCAACATCCGGTCGAGACGCTTCTGAGAAATCGTCACGTAGCCGACCCACAGGATATTGCCTAACAACAGGATGAGTAGTGGATTGAGCCATGCGTGCAGACCTTCAGGCACGAGTGGGATGGCGAGGCGAAGCAGACCGTAGAGGCCGAATTTTTTCAAAACTCCAGCGTGGAGCATGGCGATGGGAGCAGGAGCACTGGCATAGGCCGGAGCCGCCCAAGAGTGGAATGGGAAAAGTGAGACCAGCGTGCCAAAGCCGACGATGAGCAGCAGCGCGATGTGCTTCTGGCTGGCGAGATCAATGCCGCCTTTGCGCTTCATGACCTCGACCATTTCCACCATATCGTAAGTGCCCGTTAGATTGGCGAGCCAGACGAGACCGGCGAGCAGAACGATGGAGCCTAGGCCGAGATAAATGGTGATTTTCCAAGCGGCTTCCCGACGATCACCCCGGCCTAACATGCCGATCATGAGAAAGGTGGGAACGAGAGCGAGTTCGTGGAAAGCGTAAAAGAAAAAGAGATCTTTCGCGGCGAAAGCTCCGAGCGCACCTGCGGAAATCAGCAGTGATGAGCTGTAGTATAACTTCTCTTTTCCCTTGGGTGATTTACTGAAACTGACTGCGGCAAGAGTGACGATGACGGACAGTAAAACCATGATGACGCTCATTCCATCGATGAAAGCGAAGGAAAGATTCAAAGCTGGCTTATCAAGAACAGGGACGGAGAAATTCCAAAACGCGGATTTCCAAGAAGAAACGGCGAGGAGACCGAGGATGAAATTAACCAAGGCGGTGGCGACGGTGGTGAGCCGAGCGGGAGCGCCAAATAAAATCGCGATGACTGCGAAGATGGGAAGAAATACAAGAAGGGCGAGCATGGGAAAAAAGTTTGCTGGTTTTCAGTGTTCAGTTTTCAGAGAGAGAAAACCGTGAAATAAACGACGAGGATGACACCTAGTCCGAAGGCGAAGGCATAGCCCTGGAGGCTGCCGGACTGGACTTTACGGAAAATATTTCCAAAGGATTCGGCGGTGCGGCTGAGGCCTCCGACGATGAGGCCATTGATGATAAATTCATCGAAGAAACTTACGATCGCCGCCGAAGCATCTTGGAAATAGCGCACAAGGATATTGTCGTAGATGCCATCGACGTAGAAACGGTTCTGAAGAAGTGGGATGGAAACAGGGTCCTTGGTTTTTCCTGAGTAGAGGAAGAATCCAGAAACGACTCCGATGATGAGTGCCGAGACCGAAACGATACTGACTAAGTTCAGGTGGAAAAGATGTTCAGGTAGCTGATAAGCAGGAGCGAGCTTCGAAGCAATGAAGGGGAAACCAGCGATCAGGCCCATTACCGCGAGGAGAATGAGTGGGCCGAACATTAGCGGACCGACCTCGTGGGCATGATCGGCATTTTCAGATTTTGTTTTGCCGAGGAAGGCGACGACGAAAAGGCGGGTCATATAAAATGGGGTGAGCACGGCGACCACGGCGGCAATCCAGAAAAGAATCGGTTCTTTCTGGTGAGCGGCTTCGAGGATTTGCTCTTTCGAGAAAAATCCGGATGTTCCGGGAACGGCGATCAGCGCGAAGAAACCAATGGCGAAGGTGATGCCAGTGATCGGCATTTTTTTCAATAGACCTCCCATTTTCCAGATGTCCTGTTCGTGGTGGCAGGCATAAATCACCGCACCGGAACCGAGGAAAAGCAAAGCCTTGAACCAAGCGTGAGTGAAGAGGTGGAACATGCCCGCTTCGCCGTGGACGAGGCCGACGGCCATGACCATGTAGCCGAGCTGAGAGAGAGTGGAATAGGCGAGGATGCGTTTGATGTCATCCTGCTGGGTGGCCATCAGCGCGGCGACGAGAGAGGTGATCGCCCCGGTCCATGCGATCACTTGGCTGGCTTGGAGACCTTGGAAAACTTCGAAACCCAGCGACATTTGGAGGCGGAAAAGCATATAAACGCCAGCCGCGACCATGGTGGCGGCATGGATCAGGGCAGAGACAGGAGTCGGACCTTCCATCGCATCCGGCAGCCAGACATGGAGTGGAAGTTGCGCGGATTTCCCGATGGCTCCGCAGAAAACACAGAGCACAGCCGCGGAGAGAGTGCCCGCGAGAATGGCCGTATTTCCAGCGAGGCCGACTTTCATTTCGTCGAAGGCGAGAGTGCCAGTAATTCCCCAAAGCATGAGAATGCCGATCATGAATCCGAAGTCGCCGACTCGGTTGCAGAGGAACGCTTTTTTCGCGGCGTCAGCAGCGGAATCCTTTTGATACCAATGGCCGATGAGGAGATAAGAACTGAGTCCGACCAATTCCCAGAACATAAAAGTCATGATGAAATTGTCAGCCAAGACGATGCCCGTCATGGAAAACATGAACAGCGAAAGCCCGGTGAAATAGCGTGCCTTCGCGGAATCATCCTTCATGTAGGCGAGGGAAAAAATGTGGACTAACAGGCCGACACCCGTGACGACGAGCATCATTCCGGTGGAAAGCTGATCGAGCTTGATACCCAGATTGATCGAGAAATCACCCACCGTCGCCCATGCAAAATGGGAAGTTTCAGTCTTGCCGAGCAGCAAGATGGCGAGCGTGAAAGTTGCGAGGGCAGATGCCGTCGAGATGTAAGGAGCCAGCCCAGTTTTTTTCAAAACTAACTGGTTCACCGCCGCGACGACGAGCGGGAGAAAGAGAAGGAGCCAAGCGAGATTCATGAGAGCTGTTTGAGAGAAGAGATTTTAACCACGGATTACACGGATTTACGGATTTTTAAGAATAGAGATTTGCGATCCGTTTGAACTGCAATGAAGAGTTTTTAAAGTTAAGAATGAGACCGACTTGTAGTTTTGAAATACTGAGATAGCTCAGTGTTTGGGCGATGTGGAGTTCTGAGATCATCGAAGCAACTTTAATTTCGGTGATTACTTGATTTTCAACAATGAGGTCAGTGATGAGCTTACCGATGTTTTGATCTCTATAAAAAACTGGGAATTGCTGCTGCTGGCTGAAATTCAGTGATTGCGCGGTGAGTTCGAGACAAAGCGCATTTTCATAAAGTGATTCATTGAGCCCTGGTCCCAGAGCGCGGTGAACCGCCATCGCCGCACCGATGATTGACTCGGTGAGCTTCATGTGTGGATGGCTGGCGCGTTCTTGATTCATCTAAAAACTCTTTAATCCGTAAATCCGTGTAATCCGTGGTAAAAAATCTTAATTCGAAAGCATCAACCTTTTAAGGAAGTTAGCTCGTCGGTGTGGATGGTTTGTCTGGCACGATAGAGGGCGACGATGATGGCAAGGCCCACAGCGACTTCTGCGGCGGCGACGGTGATGACGAAGAAAACG
>JANORE010000030.1:0-4796 GCA_031415155.1 Akkermansiaceae bacterium
CACAACCTGCTCGCGCGGATGGACCAAAGGTGTCTTGCCGGTGCCGCGCTCGTTGGTCTGCGGGAGGCTCAAATCCAAGGTGGCTCTGCGGAGGTCAACGCCGTGGATGAGGAGCTGCAGGGCTTCGGGTGCAAGCTTGATGGCGGCGAGGGTGTGGAGGCCGTTGAAGGGCTTTCACATGTCGCAGATATTGAGCGCGGGGAAGACCGCTGATTCTCAAGCTGCGCGCCGCCGCACCAGAAGCAGGTGCTCACAGGCCATCACGCATTCATCGCGCTGGTTGAGCGTTTCGAGTTTTTCCACCACGATGCCGTATTCCGGACGCTTGTGATCGCGCGTTTCGCAGATGGTCACACGCGTGCGGATTGTGTCGGCGATGAAGACGGGTTTCGGAAAACGAAGTTTTTCATAGCCATAAGTCATCGCCAGCCCGTTGATTTCTCCGGCTGTCTGGCCGACGCCGATGGTGAAGATCAGCGTGCCGTGGGCGATGCGTTGCTTGAATGGTTGGTCTTTGCACCATTCCGCATCCATGTGGTGCGGATAGAAATCGCCGCTTTGTCCGGCGTGCAGCACGATGTCGGTCTCGGTGATGGTTCGTCCGCCGCTGGTGCGGGACGCGCCGATTTCATAAGCTTCGAAGGGGATGTCTTTCATGGTTGGATTCCTAGGATTTCATGGATGGACTTCGCTGCCGCGTTTAGCGCGTCAAGAATCGTGGTGGGCTTCTTCGCTTCCTTGCGGCTGCGCAGCCAGGAGACAGCGAGCGCGGCGTGGACCGCGCCACCGGGCGATCCGATGCGGACGGATGCGTCATCCACGCCTTCCAAGGTTTCATCGCGGGCAGTGATCGAGGAGCCATCGGCATTCATTAATAAGCGCCCCGAAGCCGTGCGTTCCGGGTCAAAGCGACCGCCTACCTCGATCGTCAGTCGCACGCTCTCCGGGCTATTCTCCTGCGCGATCACCAGCAGCGCGCCGCGCTCGAGAATGCTCAGATGACAGCTTTCCCCCAGCGTCCGCGTCACCGTCCGCATCGGCTCGCGCGCCGCGTCCAGCAGCGTCCTCATCGGCGGATGGGCGTGGGCAAGTTCGAACAGGCGGAGCGATTGCGAATATTTTCCGGAGACCGGATCGCGCCGGAGATAGGACCGGCGTTCGAGACAAACCAGCATCCGGAAAATTTCCGCCGTGCCGCGATCCAAGTCTCTCGCCAACTCGGCCAGCGAGAGTGGCGTGGACGAAGCCGCCAACGCCTCCAGAATGTCCAATCCCTTCTCAAGCGCCGGAACGGAGTAGCTTGGTGCGGAATCACCGATATTTTTTTTTCTCGACGCGACCATGACTTCGGAGAAATCCTTCCGCGTAAAAATTATTTTTACCAGTGAAAACTTTCGAGCCATGAACCCAACGCTCCGATCCTTATCCGACGTGATACCGCTGCTACCTGCGGAACCGTTTCCGATTCTCATCATCGGGACCGGTGGCATCGTCAGGGACGCACATCTTCCCGCCTACCGCATCGCCGGATTTCCCGTCTGGGGCATCTACAACCGCACCCGTTCCCGCGCGGCGTATTGTCCGTTCGCTTATGGCTATTCGAATTACTCGCGCCCACGCTACGCGCCGTTTCTGTTAAAAGCTGGCGGCCTCGTCACCTATCGGGGGAAACGCCTGCGCTCCACCCTCGGCGGTGCCGGCCTCGCGATTTCCTCAAAAACGAAATATTCACAAGCCTGCATGGATTTCGCCCGCTTCACCGCTGACCCTGAGACCCAAAAAGGCCTCTATTTCCAATCTGGCGGCCAACCCGGACACCGCGGTGCATGGACTGATGACGCCGTGAATGACGCTTGCAACAACTTCTTCCGCGACACCCTGCAAACGCTCGACGAGTCGCTCCGGCAAGGCTGGCCTGACCTTCGATTTATGCGTCCTTCCGCGCCAACTCACCGCCGGTGCCGCGCTGATCGACGCCTGCCCGGACACCTGTTTCGTTCTCGACCACTGCGGTATGCCAGACATCGCATCCGGTGATCTTACCCTCTGGAAAAAACAACTCCGCGAAATTTCTCGACGTCCGAATCTCGCTTGCAAGATCTCCGGCATCATCGCCTACGCGTCCGGAGAAATCACCGCAGACACACTGCGTCCGGTCGTCGAGCACGCCATCGATTGCTTCGGCTGGGATCGCATCGTCTGGGGCAGCGATTGGCCGGTCTGCAATCTCACCCGCGATCTCGGCACATGGACGCAAGTGCTGGATGAAATTTTAGCAAACTGCTCAGCAGACGAGCTCGCCCGCCTTTACCACCGCAACGCCCGCCAGATGTATCGACTCAATCCACTTTCCTAAGCATATGGCCCCCACATCCTCGACTCATCACGCACTTGTCACCGGCGCGGGTGTTTTGCACAACGACTACAGCGAACGCGCCTGGCAGCTCGAACGCGGCGGCCAATGGGTGAAAGGCAAAAGCGCCGATACCTATGCACCTCTCGGCCCCTTCCTCGCCACAGCCGATGAGATTCCCGATCCACACAATCTGCGCCTCTGGCTGACCGTGAATGGCGAGAAAAAGCAAGACGGCAACACCGCCAACTTTATTTTCAACATCCCGCATGTCATCAGCTACCTGAGTGATTTTATGACACTCTTACCCGGCGACGTGATCTCCACCGGCACTCCGGCTGGCGTGGGTCTTGGCTTCGATCCACCTCACTATCTCAAGCCCGGTGACATCATTGAACTCGGCATCGACGGACTGGGCACGCAACGCCAAGTCGCGATGGCGGAATAAAAAACGAATCAACCCATGTTCCCATTCTCAAAATTTTTATTGCAGCAGCCTTACTACTCGCATTTGCAAACTCCAACGCCGAAGAACACCGGACTGACCGTAACAACGTCATCTGGACGACTCTCAGCAAGGATGCCGCAGGTTCCATGCCATTGGGGAATGGCGAGCTGGGCATCAACCTCTGGATCGAGGAAAACGGCGATCTGCTTTTCTATCTGAGCCGCAATGATTCCTACAGCGAAGTTTCCCAACTCTGCAAGGTGGGAAAAGTCCGTGTTTCACTCTCGCCGAATCCATTCACCACCGGTAAGCCCTTCCGTCAGGAGCTAAAAATCAGTGATGGCGTGTGCGAAATCACCGCCGGAAAAGCCGAGGAACAAGTGAGTCTAAAAGTCTTCGTGGATGCCGCCCATCCCGTGGTCCACGTCGTCGGAAATTCCATGGTCCCGACGTTGATCACGGCGAAGGTGGAGAGTTGGCGCACGGAAAAAGCCTTGCCGCACTCCGCGTGGACGCTGTCGGGAAGTCCAGAGCAATTCTGGCAATCGGCAGATGTTTTTCCCTCCGCACGTCCCGACTCCGTGAGCTGGTATCACCGCAACGAAACATCTCCCGCCTTTGAATCCACCATCAAACTCCAGTCTCTGGAGTCGATTCGCAAAACACTGCACGACCCGGTTCTTCATCGCACCTTTGGAGGGTGGATCGCTGGCTCAGGATTCAAATCCACGGATGACCGCGCTCTCGCCTCATGGCGCTCTTTCTGGGACCGCTCATGGGTTATCTGCGAAGAGGGGCTGGATGAAAAGGACGCATTCTCAAGCAACAATTTGCCGCTTCGGGTCGGCGTCGCTTCTAACAACAGCGAAAAGTTTCAGGGAAGCATCGGAGCTGCCAGCGTCATAGGTAAGCCGATCTCTGAGGAAGCGGATTTTTTTCCGTTAAAACGTTAAAATTGATTGGTGTTGGTTGATCGGGCGATGTTCCGACATCGGCTGTTTGGACAAAAAATTCAAACCAACCAACACCATGAGTTAACAAATAGGTCTGCATTCCAGTGGCACTGGTGCCATTACCACGGAAGACTTTCCCCGTAAACAATGGCGTAAATCACTTCATCCGAGATGGCTCATGATGCGGGTGTCATCGTCGCACATTCATTCATTTTCCATAAAATATCTTGATTTGAGTAAATTTTTTATACTAGGAGTGCTGCTTACAAATTCTAGTTTCTACATTTTAAGTTACGCCAATGCCACCTCCACAGAAAGGTTACAAGACCATCAATCATCGGGATACGCAATATCGTTGGATTATGCAGAACCGTCGTGGAGTGAATGAGTTGGTGGTTGAAGCGAGTGCTCCAGTCGATGGCCAGTTATTCGTGGCGGAACTACCACGAATCGTCAGTTATGATATGGTCACCGAAGCAATTGATTTTGGAAATGCGAATGGATGGAAGCCAAACCATGCGGGGCCCGCATTTCGCTGCAAGTATTTACGTAAGTCGTTCCAAATTTCAAATGAGTGAACTTCGGAAATTTGATCGATTTGAAACGAAACTACGGACGGCGGCGTGATTGAATCGTAGGGAAATCGAATTTCCCGTCGTTTGCTGCATTCGGAAATGAAAATTTCTTAATTTCTTCTCATCCTACCCTGCGGTTTGCTGCGGGAATTTTTATGGGATTCAAAAGGGAATCATCGTTGAGAATAAATATTCAACCTCATGAAACTAAGTGACATTTCAATATTTTAGGATTCTTCTTGGCAAGAGGCTTATTTCACAATTATTGATTCTCCCCCTCATTATTCGATGCATCGCTTCCAATCCAAATCTACGATCACTCGGCTAAAATTGGCCGCGATTCTGTTGTGCATGAAGTATGTGTTAGTCCCGATGGTTCTTTGCATCCTCGGCTATTCGATTTATGAAAATAATCAGCAATTGACTCTGATTGCTCTCGGTTTAGGCGGCGGCACCGTTCTCGCGGG
>JANORE010000031.1:0-9027 GCA_031415155.1 Akkermansiaceae bacterium
CTGCCGCCACAAAGACGGCGATGTCCATCCGGCTAAGATGATGCGAAACGACTTCATACATCTCGGCGGCAGTCTCCACGGGAATAAAATCGACATGATCTGGCACGGCGAGATGAGTCGGACCGGAAATGAGAAGTACCGAGTGACCTTCGTGAACAAAAGCACCGGCGAGTGTGTAGCCCATTTTTCCAGACGAACGATTCGTCAGAAAACGTACCGGATCGATGGGTTCGCGAGTCGGACCCGCGGTGATCAAAACTTTCATCTGGTGAGTGTGATCAGACTCATGCCAGACGCAACGTGGATTTAACGTTGATTAAAGCGGGACATCTCGCGTTGTGCTTCGCGGAGTTCGACTTTTTCCTTTAAATCTTGGCGTTGATCGGAGTGAGTTTTGCCTTTGCCGACGCCGATCTCGACTTTCACGCGACGGTCTTTCCAGTAGATCCGTAACAGAGGCAGCGAGCAGCCTTTGACTGCGGTGGCATTGGCGAGTTTGAGAATTTCTCTCTTGTTGAGCAACAGACGCCGCGGGCGCTTCGGGGTGTGATTAAACCAGTCACCCGCCGTTTGCCATGGCTGAATATCACAACCATATAGGAAAACTTGGTTATTTTCGACGCGGGCAAACGCATCCGAGATGTTGATCTTCCCGGCACGGATCGACTTGACCTCGGTGCCTTTGAGTTCCAGCCCAGCCTCGTATTTCTCTAAGATATGGAAATCCCGCCCGGCTTTCCGGTTAGTGGCGATTTCCGCACTCATGAGGGATTTGGGGGCGAGTCGCTCCTTACGGAGACGCTCTTTCAATCAGCTTGAGCTTGCCTTCGATGATTTCGGTGAGAGCGATGTCTGCCACGCCCATGCTGGGACGGACTGCGATGAGTGGCGAGCGGCCACTATTTAACTGTTTAACGCGCTGTGAGACCAGATTGATCAAAACAAGTGGGTCGGTGACAATTTCGGAGGCCTTTTCGAGAAGATCGCTTTTCATATGGGAACCGGGAAATCGCGAAATCGGCGGTGCTTGCTCAAACGGGACAACGTTTTCGGGTAGCACGGACGGTTTTATTTCGCTCAAAACAGATAAATTGATTTTCCGACGAGAGCCGCCGGGCCGACGGTGAAACCAGAGAATCGACTTTCTGACAAGTCTTATCTGGTTATTTCGTGAGGTTTTTTCAGAAACTCAAGCGGGTTATTTCGGCATCAGATCAATCCCGAATTTCCGCAGGACGATGACGGTGAGCCAGAATAGCGCAACGGTGATGGCGCAATTCGCCGCCATGGCCGCCCAAAATCCCCAGCCATTTCTCATCATCCATGGAAAAATCAGAAACATCGGCAGCGTGGGAAGGACAAACCAAAACGTGCCTTCCGCGTGATTTGCCAGTCGTGAAGAAGATTGCCCGGCTTGGTGCATCCAGATCATGGCGAGAATCGAGGTGAATGGCAGTGCGATGAGTAGCGCGGAAAAGCGGTCATTGACGAGCTGCACCTTATTCACGAGCACGATGATCAACGCACTGAGGAAAATTTTCCCGAGATCAAGTGGGGTGATGGACAGAATTTTATCCCAAGGAATGTGTTTCATGAGGAAGGAAGCTTGCGATTCGCCGGAGGATGGCGGAAATTCGAGTTCATGCAAGCCGTCTCTCGAATCGCGTCCCTCGTCGCTCTTCTTTTTACATGCACATTTGCCGAAGCCGTAAATCACACGGCGGGGCAAAAATCGGCGATTGGTCGGAAAATTAGGCAGAACGAATGCGCGGGTAGCGTCGCGGGGCTGACGACTTGGAATGCGGGCGAAGAGTTCCCATCGCTCGGCATCGGACATTTTATTTGGTATCCAGCAGGTTTTAAAGGTCGCTTCGAGGAAAGCTGGCCGCCGTTCGTGACTTTTGCTAAAAAAAGTGGCGCGGACGTGCCGGCAGTCGCTTCTGAGCGGCACAGCCCGTGGAATTCCAAAGCAGAGTTCCAGCAAGATTTCAAAAGCCCGCGGATGTCTGCCTTACGGAAATGGTTGGCTGGAAACGTGGAATTGCAGACCGATTTCATCATCGCCCGTTCGAGGGCAGCATTGCCGAAAATGTTAGCCGCAGCGCCCGGCAGCGAACGGGGAAGAATCGAAGCGAATTACCAGAAAGTTTCCACCTCATCCCAGGGAACTTACGCATTGATCGACTACGTGAATTTCAAAGGAGAGGGCACCCAAGTCGCCGAGCGATACAACGGCCGCGGCTGGGGCCTACTGCAAGTGCTCGGTGAAATGAAAGACGTCCCAGCAGGTGCTGCGGCAGCTACCGAATTCGCCGCCGCTGCGAAACGAGTCTTATCCCGCCGCATTTCGAACTCCCCGCCAACGCGTGGCGAAAAACGGTGGGAAGAAGGTTGGCACAACCGTTGTAGCACTTACGCAAAAGCACTTTAACGGTTGAGTTCACCGGCGGACGATGGATCAATGCCTAAAGTGGCGATTGCCCGTGAAAATCATGGCCATGCCAGCGGCGTCGGCAGCGGCGATGACTTCCTCGTCGCGGACCGAGCCACCGGGCTGGATGCAGGCCGTGGCTCCGGCGTCAATGGCAGATTGGAGGCCGTCGGCAAATGGGAACATCGCGTCCGAGGCGACAATGCTACCTTTGAGATCAAGCCCCGCTTCTTTGGCTTTCCAAATCGCGATACGGGAAGAATCGACGCGGCTCATCTGACCTGCGCCGATGCCGAGCGTGCGATCCGAACTGGAGTAAACAATGGCGTTTGACTTGACATGTTTTACGATCCGCCAGCCGAAGCGCATGGCGCGCATTTCCTCCTCGGTTGGCGGACGTTTGGTGACGACCTTGGATTCGAGATGATCGAGGCCGAGTGCGGTGTGATCACGATCCATCACCATGATCCCGCCGGGGCAAGAACGGATGACGGATGCTCGTTTTTCCAAGCGATAGCCATCGTTCATTTTCATCAGTCGCAGATTTTTCTTCTTTTGTAATAGAGCACGGGCATCGCTCTCGAATTCAGGAGCAATGATGACATCCGTGAAAATTTCCGAAATCAGGCGAGCCAGTTCCAAAGTGAGCGGGCGGTTACAAACAATCACGCCGCCGAAGGGAGCTTGCCGGTCAGTTTCGAAGGCTTTCTGCCACGCAATACGAAGATCCTCGTCGTCTTGGCCGACGCCGCAAGGATTGGTATGTTTGAGAATCGCCACGGTGGGACGGGCGAAGTCGAGGATCAGATCGGAGGCAGCCTCAATGTCTAACACATTGGTGTAACTCAACTCTTTGCCTTGAACTTGAGTGAAAAATTCCCGAAAATTTCCGAAGAGCGAACACTTTTGGTGGGGATTGTCGCCGTAGCGGAGTTCCTGCTCCAGCGGCAAGCTGAGGGTGAAATTACAACCCGTGCCGGTGCGACATTGGCCGAGATAATTGGTGATTGCCGCATCGTATTGTGAGGTTCGGAGAAAGACTTTGACGGCGAGCTGCTCGCGAAATCCCTTGGTCGTATTGCCTTTGTGCTCCTTCATTTCCTCAATCACCTTCGAGTAATCGGCAGGATCGATGATGACGGTGACACTGGTATGATTTTTCGCGGCACTGCGGAGCATGGATGGCCCGCCAATGTCGATTTTCTCAATCGCTTCTTCCAAGGTGACATTCGGTTTCGCGACGGTTTCCTCAAAGGGATAAAGATTCACGACGACGAGATCAATCGGCGGAATGTCGTTGGCCTTTGCCTGAGCGACGTGCTCGGCATCATCCCGGCGATGCAATAAACCGCCGTGAACCTTCGGGTGAAGAGTCTTCAAACGTCCGTCGAAAAGCTCTGGAGCACCGGTAAATTCGGAAACATCGATGACTGGCAAGCCTGCATCGCGGAGAGCTGCTGAAGTGCCTCCTGTGGAAAGTAACTCCACTCCCATGTCGTGAAGTTCCTTGGCAAATGCTGCCAAGCCAGTTTTATCAGAAACGGAAAGAAGGGCGCGGGTGATGGGCATAAATAAGATATTGCTCGAAGTTTAAAAAGGCGACCCCATGCCGGGTCGCCCTTCGGGTAAACAACCTGCCGCCTTCGGGCAAGCGGAATAGAGACCAGTCACATCTCGCCTCAGTCAAGCAGATCCGCCGGGACTTTCCCCCCATTGGCCGCGAGCTGCTTGATCACCTCGCGGTGGAGCCAGACATTCATTGCCGCAGAATCACTCATATCTCCCGAATATTTCAACTCTTGGGCGAGTTCCTTGCGGGCGGAAAGACTGCTTTCCATATCGACGAGCTTCATCAAATCCACGATGGATTTGCGCCAATCGAGTTTCTCTTGGCTGTGTTTTGCCAAATCATCAAGCACCGCCGTGACATCGGCGACGGGCGCAGTAATCACTGGCGCATCAGTAGCTGGCACCGATGTTATTGCAGCAGGAACGCTGTCAGAGCTAGATTCCGGTGCAGAAGAGGTTGGTTCTGGGATGACAGCGGCAGCTAGTGGTTTTGCCAGTGTTGCGACAATGGCGGCAGGATGGCCGAAAATTTTATTCATGATTCCAGAGAAGAGTCCCATAATTTTGAGTTGGTTTTGGTAGTTTTGTTTTTGGTTTTTCCCCGTATAATTTATTTTTTCCGGGTAAAGCGATAAAGAATCAGCAGCAAGATCGCTCCTACCGTTGCGATGGAAATTCCGCCAAGGTCGATGGACTGGACTTTCCCAAATCCGATGAAAGTTCCAAGAAATCCACCGACGATTCCGCCAGCGATTCCGATCAAAATGGTGACGCAAATCCCGCCCGGATCTTTTCCCGGCATGATAAATTTCGCCAGCGATCCAGAAATAAGCCCGAGAATGATCCAAGAAAAAATACCCATACGTGTGGTGGTACACCAATGGTAAAAATTACCGAGTCATTTTTGAAATTTTCTGGCGAACAGTCTGTGCATACGACCCGTCGCGGAACCGCTCCCGAAGCCGTGAAACTCATTTCCTCGCTACAATCGGCTTGGATCAATCTTCCTCGTCCTTCGCGCCTTTGACTCGGACTTTTCCACGGAGTTTGGCCTCGATGAAGGCATCCAAGTCGCCATCCATGACTTCTTGGATCGTGCCGGATTCTTCTCCCGTGCGGAGATCGAGAACTTTCTGATAGGGTTGGAAAACGTAGGAGCGGATTTGGTTTCCCCATGAGACGTCGCCCTTTTCGCCGTAAGCGCGGTCTGCCTCGGCTTTTTGTTTGTCCTCCTCGATGGTGTAGAGCTTGGCCTTGAGAATGTCGAAGGCGAGCTCGCGGTTCGCACCTTGGGTCCGCGCGGCAGTAGAACGAATGAGAATGCCCGTCGGAAGGTGGCGCAGGATGACGGCAGTTTCCACTTTGTTCACGTTTTGACCACCCTTACCACCGGAACGCGTCGTCGTGATCTCGATGTCTTTCTCGTTGATCTCGATCTTAATTTCCTTGGAAACTTCCGGTGTCGCGTCGATGGATGCGAATGACGTATGGCGCTTGGCATTCGAGTCGAACGGTGAAATCCGAACGAGTCGGTGGACGCCACGCTCGTTTTTGAGGAATCCATATGCGTGGTCTCCGGTGATCTTCAAGGTCGCCGTTCTCAAGCCCGCTTCGTCGCCATCTTGCCAATCGAGCGTCTCGACCGTGTAGCCTTTCCGCTCCGCCCAGCGCGTGTACATCCGGTGCAGCATCTGCGCCCAGTCACAGGCTTCCGTGCCACCAGCTCCCGCTGAAATCACGAGGAAACACGGAGAAATATCGCTCGGTTGATCGAGCAAAGTCAGCAGTTCGTAGGAACGAATATCATCTTCCAGACCTTTCGCATTGGTCAGCGCCTCGCGAGCGAGATCGCTATCGTCGAATTCCTTGGCCAGAGAAACGCCTTCGTCGATGTCGGCCACGCGGGACTCGAGTTTCAAAAAGGAGTCTAATTTTTTCTTAAGGCCAGCCGCTTTCGAGCTGATGGATTTCGCCTTGTCCGAGTCATTCCAGAACTCGGGAGCGCCCATGGCCTCCTCCAGCGTGTTGATTTCGTTTTCAAGAGTCGGGACGTCAAAGATACCTCCTGAGTTTCGACAGACGGCTTTTTAAGCCAGCCGTATCGAGCGCCAGGAGGTCAGCGGTAGGAAGTGAGGACATTGCGGGTGCAGCCAATGCCATCCCGCGTGGCGAAGCAAGATTTTCTCCGAAATGAAACTTGGAGCCAGCCACGGCGGCGAGTATTTGTAGAAGAACCCCATGAGTTCCAGTGCCACGCATAAACACCTATTTTACTCGGAAATGGCAAAGCTGCTCGAAGCCGGATTCGACATTCGTAAGGCAGCTGCCGTCTTGATGGACACCCAGCTTCCGGCCTCACAAGCGGCGCTTTTGAAAGACTTAAATCACGGACTCGAAGCGGGGAAATCCATCACTGAGTCATTCAGTAAAGACCGCAAATCCATTTCGGAACTCGAGCGCAACATCATCGGTGCGGGCGAACGCGGCGGGAAATTAGCCCCCGCATTCCAGCACCTCGCCGACTACTTCGGCATGGTCGCATCCACGCGCCGCGAGATGGTGAAGAGCTTGATTTACCCGATTCTCGTGCTGCACATGGGAGTCGCCGTGGGCAGCGTGCCAGCCGCGTTGATCCAAGGTGGTAAGAGCATTACAGAGATTTTCGGCGGCTTGGCGCTGACGCTGCTCCTCATTTACGCGGTCGGCTTTGTTCTTTTTTTAGGAATCCGTGCCGTGTTGGAAATGGCCCCGAAAAATGCCGGGATCGACCGCTGGATCAACCGCATCCCTTGGATCGGTAAAGCACGGCACAACATCGCCATGGCGAGATTTTGCAAAGTCTATCACTCATGCGTGCTCGCCGGAATCACGATGAGTGAAACTGCGGAACTTGCCGCCAATGCTTCTCAAAGTGGCGCGATCCGTGAAGCGGGAATCCATCTCGTCGCCACCGCAAAAGCGGGCGCTGCCCTCGGCCCGGAATTCCTCGAAAATCCAGATTTCCCCAAGGCATTCGCCCGATCCTACGCCACCGGAGAAGAAGCTGGGACACTCGATGTGGATCTCGGGCGCTGGGCAAAAGTTTTCCAAGATGATGCCGAATCCAGCGCGAAAACCGCCTCGGTCATGGTGCCGAAGATGCTCTACTTCCTCATTCTCCTGTTCATCGCTTGGCAGATCATCGGCGCTTACTCTGGATATTATGAAAAACTCGGAAACATCGAGAATGAGTAGCCAGAGAATACCTGAGTATTTTTATTTCAATGACTGATACTGCCGCGCATGAGGATTTGTGGAAATGGTGCCGTCGCTCAGACCAAAAGACCCTGAAAATTACTCTTCCTCTTTGATAAATTTCTCGTGTCCGGCCTTTTTCATGTCTTTCAGCGCAGCCACGATCTTCGCGACATCTTCGACCTTGCCCGCGAGGAAGGCTTCTTCCACTTCGCAAAATGTGACGAATAATTTACCCGTCATTTTCCGATATTCTGCTGCTGCTTTATCCTTCGCCGGACCATCTGGAATTTCCTTGATGAGGTCTGGCGTTTCCATGGCACTTTTGAGGGTCGCCTGTTGAGCTTCGCGTGCTAAAGCGGCCCCTTTGACTGGATCTTTCTCAGCGCGGAATGCCTTGAACGCATCGTTCATCACTTCCATTTGCTTGGCCAGCGGGGTTTCTTTTTCCTCACCACGCGCTGGCATCAACATCAGCCCAAAGGAACAACTCAGCAAAAATAAATAGTTTTTCATGCGACGTGGATACGAGCGAAATCAGACCGTCTTTCCAACCGCAAATTTCCCATTTATTTTCTCTTGGTGTAAGACATCTTCAAACAGTTGAATTTGAAACGGAAATGGCAGCGGCAAGTGGTTTATTTTTTCCGATTTATTCTAAAAAATACAGATGGCTTTTGAGCACGTGCTTTCGAAAATCTAAGATTTATAGTCCACTAGCCGCCGAAAACGTGATCAAAAATTTAACGCCCGATCTCATCTAGCACCACCAGCCAATTCATGAGTGTGATCGGCGGTAGCAGCCCAGGGTGATTAATTTGGCTTAAGTTGATATCTGCATTGATTGTTCCAGAAATAATAGAATTATCAGCACCTCTCGTATTTAATGGATTAGCGTTATTGGAAGTAGAACTTGCTTGTCCTGTGTGAGTATATCTCGGAATAAAGCCCAGCCCAGGGAGCCCCACGAATTTCGATGGACTGATCAATGAAAATGGGGGAGTGGTGAAGACTAACGCGCCAGTCCCGTCCGTCACTTTCTCCGGGAGATCATCTGTACCATCACCTAGCGCTGTACGATCCGCAGGCGTCATGGGTTGAGTGTTAATTCTCCCACCCGGAATATAAAGAGGCAGATTTGTGACCAGAGAAAAGCCACGTCCAAAGCCTGAAAATCCAGCGACAGGAGCACCTATCACTTGAGGAGCAGTCCGCAGGCCAGCACCGGGAGAGGTATCAATACCAGAAGGATCTGCCAGCAACTGGCAATTCCCTAGCACCACTGACGGATCGGCTAAGTTTGTTGCGTCAGGGAATGGTGGCAAGCGTGATCCAGCATACGGTGTACCTGGCGCAGCATTGATTACCAAAGAATTATTGAGCAATTGCCCACCGCGATATCCGGCGGTGCTCGGCGCTAAATGGGTGTCGGTAACTCCCGCAGCAGGATATATCATGCCATCGCCATTTACGAAAAGAGTGCCCACACTGGCTGGCTTGGCCGCTACTATATTCACAATATTGGATAAGAATAGGGGCAAATATTCCAAATGAACTACCACCGCAGTTGGATTGACGCCCCCTGCTAACAGTTTCATTTCAAATGGAAAAAATTGACTTGCTGCGGGCATGGGACCTGTGATTGGCATCGGAAAAGTGATAGTGTTAGATCGATTGCCATCTGTCTTCAGATAGGAAAACTGAAGTGTGGGGGCGGCGGCAGTACCAGCAAAATCCAAATGCATGGCACACTGTAGTGCGGCACTGGTGTAGCGCTGCCACTCATTTAAAGC
>JANORE010000032.1:0-4720 GCA_031415155.1 Akkermansiaceae bacterium
GTGGTAATTGGATTCCCCATTGCTTTGCGGTCAGTTTGATCTGAGATCCATATCGCGTCGGCCATCGAGCGGACTCCGCCGGGGAGCCATGGCTCGGAGTTGTCGGGGATGGGCTTGAGGCCGCGTGCCATCGGATTTATTGAACTGATCCATTTTTAAAAATCGCGAAACTTCACACGCGACAGTATCGAAATTTTGAGGTATCGGGGCTGGAGCAAATCAGAGACGTCACAAAAGAGGAAACTTCTCTCAAATCGGCAACTGCAAAGTGAAGACCGAGAATATGAAGATGATATAAATAAAAATCTGGTCTATTTCGGTCCGTCAGAACTTGTAATGTATAAGCGAGAAGCACAGAGCTATCGAAAATACGTAATCACCTAACTCACACTCACGAAAGAGTTTCACCATGATAAAACTCCTCATCGCTCTGACTTGCGCCGCGCTCTTCGGCTTCGTCTCGTTCCTGCATGCCGCAAGCGATGAAAAGCTGCCGCTGCCCGACTTCACGAAGGGCGATACGATTCCTGCCAAGGCGAAAAAAGATTGGAATCTTGGGCCGACGGGGATGCGCGGGTGGATGTTCTCCGACGACCTTGTGACCACGGATGCCCGGCAAATTTCCATTACGGCGGTGGACAAGGGGTCTCCTGCGGACGGACTATTCGTAGTAGGTGATGTGTTGCTGGGCGCTGGCGGGAAAGCATTTTCGTTCGACCCGCGCACGGAGCTAGGGCGGGCCATCACGGCGGCAGAAACGGAGCCGGGCGGTGGCAAGCTGGCACTCACTCGATGGCGCGCGGGGAAGTCGGAGGAAGTCATCGTGACGCTACCGGTGATGGGTTCGTTCAGCACGACGGCACCGTTTGATTGCCCGAAGTCACGGCGGATTCTCGAGGAAGGCATCAAGACACTCGCGGCGCAGGTGGCCTCGCCGGATTACGCGAAGAAAACCGATGGTATCCCGCGTTCGCTCAACGCGCTCGCACTGCTGGCCAGCGGCGCCGCCGAGCATCTGCCACTGGTGAAACGCGAGGCGCAGTGGGCGGCAGATTTTTCCACCGATGAATACTCCACCTGGTATTACGGCTACGTGATGATACTGCTCGCAGAATACATCACGGCGACGGGCGATGTGTCGGTGCTGCCCGGCTTGCAGCGGCTCGCGACGGAGGCGGCAAATGGGCAGAGTGCCGTCGGCTCGTGGGGGCACAAGTTTGCGCAGCCGGACGGGCGACTGAAGGGCTACGGCATGATGAATGCGCCGGGCCTGCCGCTCACCATCGGCCTCGTGATGGCGCGTGATGCGGGCGTGAAAGATGCGGAAGTCGCACGCGCGATTGAAAAAAGTGCTCGGCTCATGCGCTTCTACATCGGCAAAGGCGCGGTACCCTACGGCGATCATCCAGCCTGGACGGAGACGCACGAGGACAATGGTAAATGCGGGATGGCTGCCGTGCTTTTCCAGCGACTCGGCGAGGCGAAGGGCGCGGAGTTCTTCACTCACATGGCCGTAGCATCGCACGGCAACGAACGCGATGGCGGGCACACGGGTAATTTTTTCAACATGGCGTGGTCGCTCCCTGCCATCGGTCAGGCCGGACCACAGGCGACGGGCGCTTGGATGAAGGAATTCGGCGCATGGTATCACGACCTCGCCCGACGCTGGGACGGCACGTTCCCGCATCAAGGGCCGCCCGAGCCAGACTTCGATAGTTACCACGGCTGGGATGCCACCGGAGCCTATCTGCTTGGCTACGCGCTGCCGTTAAAAAAAATTATTCTCACAGGCAGGAAGGCTGGAGTCACCACACAGCTCCATGCTGCCACCGCCCATAACCTCATCGCCGACGGTCGCGGCTGGGATAACAAAGACCGCAAAAGCGCCACTCAAAAACTCAGCGAATCTGAGCTGCTCGCCCGCCTCGGCTCGTGGTCACCCATCGTGCGCGAGCGCGCTGCCGCAGAGCTCGCCATACGCAAGCCTGCTCCGCTGGGTGCCATCATTACCCTACTCGATTCGCCATCACTCGATGCGCGCATCGGAGCATGCCACGCTTTAGAGAATCTCCATGAAGCGGCTGCGCCCGTCGTGGCGAAGCTCCGCGCGCTGCTCCAGCACCATGACCTCTGGCTGCGCGTGAAAGCAGCCGATGCCCTCGCCGCCATCGGTAAAGAAGCCTTGCCAGCCTTGCCCGACATCCTCGACCGCATCGCGCGCACTCCCGAAGAGGACGACCCGCGCGCCATGGAGCAACGGTACCTGTGCGGTGCGGTCTTCGACAAAATGCTCACCGATGCTGAGAAGCTCGAAGGCGTGGACCTCGATAAGCTCCGCACCGCCATCCTGCGCGGGCTACAGAATCAAGACGGCCGCGCCCGTGGCCAAGTCAGCCGTATTTACCAGCGTCTCACGTTCGAGGAAATCCGACCACTGCTCCCCGCCATTCGCGATGCCATCATCAAGCCCGCACCGAGCGGTGAGATGTTCGCCGACGGTGTAAGACTTGCCGGGCTGAAGCTACTCGCCGTACATCACATCGAGGATGGTATCTCCGCCAGTGCAGATTACATTCTCACGCAGAATCCGTGGGCCAGTCAGGAGCGTATCAGAGAAATTCTGCCCATCTTATTCCAATACGGCGCACACTCACAGAGCGTCATTCCGAAGCTCCGCGAAGCCGTGAACTACTTCGAACAGCGCGAGCCTGACTTTCCGAAAGCACTCAGCTTACAAAAAGCTTCCGATGTACGCGAAGCCATCACGAAAATCGAAGGCTCGCAAGACCGCCCTGAGTTGAAACAGCTCAAGTAGAGCGATGGAGAAAGATAAGCGATGTAATCGCATCCGACCGAATCCCCCGTGAGGAATTCCGCCGCTTCGAATTTACTGCCGTCGCTCATTTAGTGCGCTGCCCATTGAGAGCATTCGCCGCCTTCACAGCCACTATGATCGGGGTCGGCTCCTCAAGGCTGTGCGGATGATGATCGATGCCTGGTTTTAAAATCACCTCCATCTCACCTCCCAATGAAGCATATTTCTTTTTCACGATCGCCGAATTTTCAGGATACGGAACAACACTATCTGCATCACCACAGACGCAAAAAATCGGAATTCGTGCAGCCGCGATCTTCTTTAGGTTATCGATTGGATTCAGCTTGGAATTAAGTGCCTCCCGCTCGGACTTAAATCCGTAATCCACCATTAGTTTCTCCCAGTCACCGGGCGAACCTTTGCCTTTCCCTTTCCCTGCCGGCCAGCTCTTGAAATCGCAAACTGCGGCATCGAGGTAAATGATCGCCACACGATCTGGATGCCGATTCGCCCAGTTCATCGAGTAAAGCCCACCACGACTGAAGCCAAAGAGACTCGCTTTTTTCGATACTCCGTAAGTCGTCGTCACGTGTCCATAAAAGCGGTCCATCAGATCAAGCGAGGCGGGGCTGCCGAAGCTATTCTTTAAGTCAATGTAGCACAGATGGAAGCCCTCATTGAGTAGCACGAGATCCGCCTGATTGAAGGCATCAAAAAACTCTGGTCGCCATATCCAAGGCTTACCCGGCGCGGGCGTGGCAGGTTTTACTACTCGGCAATCCCGATCCTCAATCACAAAGCTCTCCTGCTCACAACCCTGCCACTGACTGCGGCTGACTGTGATGGGCACCTCGGCAGAGACAGCCGATGAGCAAATTCCAAAGATCAAAAAAAGAAAGCGGATCATGACAATTGATGAGTGTAGGGTTGAAATTCGTATTTTTTAGATGTGCGACTGGTTTGAAATCCTAAACGGCAGCCCCTGTTTAACGAAGTCGGATTAAAACTCCACAGTAACTTTCCCAGTTATTTGGCAAGCCGTTTTGATAAAACATCCAAGACTTTCCTGCACACTATACTGCCGCGCTTCATGTTTTGTGGAAAATGTCGGGCTGGATTGCCCCAACGGCGCAATCCATTGAGCTACGGCATCATTTCTACAAATCATCATGCGCGGCAGTATAACTCACTTCGACCAAGCCTTGGTCGCTATTGCGGGTTTTAAGTTGAAGTCAGGAATATCTTCTTCGATGCGTTCGAGGTTTTTCGCGACCCACATGGCCTGCATGAGGCCACTGAGATAGGCATGAATTTCCGCAGTGTTGCGATCACTGCGGGTGTGGAAGGAACGAGAAAATCCTTGATGAAGGAGATGAGACGGTTGGCAGCTCCGACGATGTATTGTGAGGCATCGGTCGGGTTCGGTTTATTGTGAAAATCAGGGCGGTGATGCGGCTAGCGGCGTGCTCAAGAATGAACAACCACCGATTCTAGCTCGGAACGCATAGAAAAATTCTATGTCGGGGAAAAAGATCGTTGCGGGGTGACTGAGTGGTCCTGACCATCGACTTGAAATCAGAATTGGCATCCACACGTTGGGCAAAGTTACAACCCCGATATTTCATCCACCGATGACTCGCCTCGTTAGTCTGAGTGTGAATTTTAAATATACTGCCGCGCACGAGGCTTTGTGGAAAGGGGGGGATGGCTTCCAGTCTGTCTCTTTCAGTTCGGGCCACCGGATTTCTTAAGCGGATTAATTTCAAAATCACATATTACATAGCAGATATTTTTGCTATAAATCTAGCATTAAAGTTAAATGAAAATTATAGATAAATATTTATTAAAATCTTTCCTGATTACATTTACTACGGTATTTGTAATCCTTTTTTTTATATTCGTTTT
>JANORE010000033.1:0-7142 GCA_031415155.1 Akkermansiaceae bacterium
CGGCTCCTCTCACTTGCGATTTGACCCCAGAAACGATGGAATCTATTACTACTCCTGAACTCCGCGCCCTGCTCAATGGGAATTTCCAAGGCTTACTCATCGACGTCCGTGAGCCGGATGAATACGCCGCCGCCCACATCGAAGGCTCGCAATTGATTCCTCTCAATACCTTGCCTGACCAGCTCGACCAGCTTCCCAAAGACCGGGGAATTTTAATGTATTGTAAAATGGGCGGACGTTCTGCCAGGGCCGTTCAGTTCCTGCTAGATCGAGGTTTCACTCAGGTGAAAAACGTGGCCGGAGGCATTGATGCTTGGTTGGCAGATGAGAGGTGATCTTTGGGGTCATCAAGGAATCCCGGCTACTTGAGTAACTTCGCCCGCAGCACTTCGGTGACTTGCTTGGGATTTGGCTTGGTGCTCGCAGCTTTCATCACTTGGCCGGTGAGGAAATTAAGGAGCTTCTCGTTCCCAGCTTGCACGGCGGCGACTTCGGTAGGATTCGCGGTGATGACTTGCTCGCACAGACCTTCGAGTTCGCCAGCTTCGGCGGGCTTGAAGCCGAGGCTGTCGGCGATGGCGGCGGGGTCTTGTTCGGGGCGATCAAAGAGGACGGTGAAGACTTCCTTCGCCTGATTCGCGGCGAGTGTCCCGTTTTCCATCAAGATGAGAAGTGCGCGAAGTTTTTCGGGGCGGACCGGACATTCATTGATGCTGAGACCGCGTTCGTTGAGCGTTCCCAAGAGATTATTGATGATGAAATTGGCAACTTTTTTACCGGGGAGGGCAGCATCCGTGACGGCTTCAAAATAGCAGGCGAGGTGCTTATCCGATGAGAGAACGGAGGCATCGTAAGTGGTGACGCCGAGATCTTTCTCGAAACGTGCTGCGAGTTCGTGCGGGAGCTCCGGAACAAGTGGCCGGACTTTTGCCAATAGCGGAGCAGTCTCGATGGGTAAAAGATCGGGACAGGAAAAGTAACGATAATCGTGCGCGTCCTCCTTGGTCCGCATGAGCTGCGTCTCGCCGCGGTCATCATCCCAGCGGCGAGTGGATTGGATCTGAGGAATTCCAGCATTGAGTTCTTCGGTCTGGCGCTGGATTTCGAAGTGGATCGCACGGCGGATGGCAGAAATGGAGTTGAGGTTCTTCAGTTCCACTTTTTGGCCGAGCGGGTCTTCGGGTTTTTTACGGAGTGAAATATTCACATCACACCGGAGTTGGCCTTTTTCCATGTCGGCATCGGCGACACCGCCCTGCTGGAGAATCATCTGTAACGAGCGCACGTAAGCAAACGCTTCCTCGCCAGACTCCAGATCTGGCTCGGTGACAATCTCCATCAGTGGCGTGCCAGCGCGGTTGAAATCAATGAGTGACGAGTTCCCAAGGTGAGTGGATTTCGCGACATCTTCTTCAAGGTGAATACGATTGAGGCGAACGATTTTGTGAGGATTGATGATATTTTTACGATGATCCGTCGGGTAGCAATGGTCGTAAAGCGGGACGCCACCACCGATGCAAAGCGGGAGATCCATCTGCGTGGTCTGGTAATTTTTCGGCATGTCGGGGTAGAAATAATTTTTCCGATCCCACTTGGAAATTTCTGGTGAGCCGCAATCGACCATCAATCCGGTGAGGAGAGTTTTCTCGATGGCTTCGCGATTGAGAACCGGCAGCGCGCCGGGCATTCCGAGACAAACCGGACAAGTATTCGTATTCGGGGTCTCGCCGAATGAGGTGCGGCAGGCGCAAAACATTTTGGTCTGAGTTTTGACCTGGCAGTGGACTTCGAGGCCGATGGTGACGAGATAAGACATGGGCGAAATGGGAAAGTGAGTGGTTGTAGAAAGATGAAGCTGGAGGAATGAAAACTGTCTTTCCTCCAACTCTCAACCTCAACTTTCTGAGAGTTCAAGATCGTGAGGAAGTTTTCTGGCGGCAGCAGCTTCTGAATCTCAGAAGGAAGAGTTTTGAATTTCTCACAAACGCGTTGCACCGAAGCTCGATTGAGTGAGAATCCAGCCGTCTATGAATCCTGATTTTATCCGCGAAGCCCTCCGCCAAGTCCGTTACCCTGGTTTTTCCCGAGACATTATTTCCTTTGGCCTCGTCAAGGATGTGAAATGTGAACCCGGTCTCGTCACCGTTCAGATCGAGGTCGCCACTCGCGATGCGAAAATCCCGGAACAGATTTTCCATGATTGTCATGCGATTCTTGATCCATTGCCAGACATCGGAACGGTGAAGATCGAAATCGAGGTGAAGGATGCACCGGCTGCGGCAGGTGGCCATGGCAGCGCCGTAGGGAAGTCTTCGATCCCAGGTGTCAAACGGATCATCGCGGTGGCTTCAGGAAAAGGCGGGGTGGGGAAATCCACGGTGGCGGCGAATCTCGCCGTAGCGCTAGCGGCGACTGGCGCGAAGGTTGGTCTTTGCGATTGCGATCTTTATGGGCCATCGGTTGCCCAGATGTTCGGCGTTCATGAGCGCCCGATGGCTAATGAAAATGACGAAATTATTCCGCTAGAAGCACACGGGCTCAAGTTGATGTCGATGGGCTTTTTACTCGAAGATCGCTCACCGGTGATTGTTCGTGGTCCGATGGCGACGCGTTATACTCAGCAATTTCTCCGCCAAGTGGCGTGGGAAGATCTCGATTATCTGGTTCTCGATTTGCCACCCGGCACTGGCGATATTCAATTGACGATTGTGCAGACCGTCACGGTGGATGGCACGGTGATCGTGACCACGCCTCAGGAAGTTGCTTTGATCGACGCCCGAAAAGCGGTTTCGATGTTTGCGAAAGTGAATGTGCCGATTCTCGGACTGATCGAGAACATGGCTTGGTTCGAGTGCGACGCTGGGAAAAAATACTATATTTTCGGCAAAGAAGGCGGTGTCCGCGAGGCGGAAGAAATGAATGTGCCACTGTTAGGACAAATTCCAATTGATGTGGCGACTCGTGAAAGTGGTGATAGCGGTGCTCCCATCGCATTGATTTCGCCGCTTAAAAATAAAGTGTCTGCGGCATTTCATGAGCTAGCGGCCAAAGTCAGAGCCAAAATCCCGGTAGGTTAGATCTTCGGGATTCAGAGATCCGTGCGTTTCGTGTTCAAAGAAAAAGGAGCTTTTTACAAAGCTCCAGTTTTCGATGATCGGACACGAGGCCCAAATTTATAAAAAGCCGTCTGATTCAGCGAGGATTGCCAGCAAATCCAGCAGGCTTGGGAGCCTCTGGTGCGCCAGGTGATCCAATGATCTTCACAAGTGGCGGCATTCCTGGGGCTGCGGTGGGTGTTCCAGCCGGAGCATTGGCTGGGGTTCCCACGGTGGACTTACCTACGAAAATCGCACCTGCTTCGATGGATAAGCTCTTCGCCTTGATGTCTCCGATGATTTCGGCACTTGCCTTGAGTTCGACGCGATCTGTCGCGGTGATATTACCATGGACTTTACCGTAAACCACAACGGTTGCGGTATTGATCTCAGCCTTGAGTCGTGCATTTTCACCGACGGTGAGATTTCCTTGAGATTGGATTTCACCCTCGATTTTACCGTCAACCACGAGGTCATTGGTGAATTTAACGGTGCCTTTGATGTCCACGTCAGAGGACAGAACATTGCGAGTTGCTGCCACAGACGGACGGGTATCCGCCGTTGAAGCAGATTGGCCTGATGATGCTGGAGGTGGCGGAGTGGTGGCTGGCTTGGGCTCGCTGTGATCTTGATGGCCGATAACTTTCTTAAACATGGTCTTTTCTAGGGTTCGAGACTGCTTGGTGTCAAATTGATTTCCTAATTTAGGGATTCGGAATAATCGGAGGGGCGATTTCAGCGCCGGGAATGGGTAAGGAGGGCTCGGTTGGAGCGGGAAGGGCAGGTGCTGGAGGGGCGGCAGGAGCTTCGATTTCAGCAGGAGCTTTCGCTTTCAGCGTGTCGATACGGCGATTTGCCATCTCTGCGAAACTGCTGTCTGGGAATTTGCTTTTGACTTCGTTGTAGGAAGTCTCGGCTTTTTCGAGATTTCCTGAAGCTTTGGAAAGATCGCCGAGGGAAATCAATGCAAATGGGGCGATGAAACGGGCTGCTGGGTCAGAAACCAGCTCTTCAAAAACTTTACTGGCATCTCCAGATTTTCCTTGGGCCATCAGCTTCGAGCCAAGATTGACCTTGGCAGTCACGATCGCGGAATGTTGAGGATTTGATGAAATGAATTTCTGAAGAGTCCCGATCGCGTCGTCTTTTTTACCGGCTGTCCACTGGCTATTCGCGAGTAGTAGCATCGCGCTGCCGCCCGCATGGGTGCCGGAGTGATCATTCACAACTGCCTGGAAAGCGGCGAGATCCTCAGCTTTCGCTAGGGCGGCTCCTGCGGTCATTTGCCGACTCTTCTCGATGCCTTGGTAAATCACAAGTCCTGCAATCCCTAGGACCAAGAGGATTGCAAGAATGACAATATTTTTCTGATGCCGATCAAGAAACACTTCGAAAGCGTTTGGTCCCTGAGAAATTTCGGCAAGTGGACCAGAATCGAGCGAGGCAGAAGAGACGTTGAGATCGGTTGACATGATAAAAAGCCGCAAAATTGCGACGACGTGATCAAAGCGACCGTGGTGCCGAAATCAACTCGTAAGTCTGTAAGTTGTGAAATTTTTACGCTGCGGCGGACTCAACCGTTCTGTAATCAAGGGCATATCAGGTAAAACGTTGGCTAACGGGTGCTTCGATGATGCCTTCCGCAGTTTCTTGTTTGAGGCGGAGTTGGGCGCAGGCGGCGTCGATGTGGTGTCCTTTTTCGAGGCGGAGATTTGCCGTCACTCCTGCTTGTTTTAAAACATCTTGGAAAGCGCGGCAGTGATGATTCGGCGGACGTTTCCATTCCAATCCCTCGACGGTGTTGTAGGGAATGAGATTCACCTTCGCGCCTAATTTCCGGGCGTGACGAGCTAGGATGGCAGCTTGTTCTAGAGAATCATTGATGCCATGGATGAGAATATATTCGAGGGTAAGCTTCTGAGTTTTTTTCGAATTCCAGTATTCCAGCGCCTCGAATAGCTCGGCGACAGGCCACTTTTTATTGATCGGCATGATCTGTTGGCGGACATCGTCGGTGGCACCGTGCAATGAAATCGCCAGACGGATTTGTTGCGGATGTTCGGCGAGTTTTTTAATCTGAGGAACCAGACCGGAAGTAGAAATCGTGAGATGCCGTGCGCCGAGGTGTAGCGTCTTAGGTCCAGTGATGAGCGCGATCGCTTCTAACAAACTATCCAGATTCGCCATCGGCTCGCCCATGCCCATGAAAACGAGCGAGTCCACGCGCTCGCCGGAGAGCTGTTCGGCGGAGAGCACTTGCCCGGCGATCTCTGCGGCATCGAGATTTCGCGTAAATCCAGCGAGACCCGAGGCACAAAATTTACAGCCGTAAGCGCAGCCGACTTGTGAGGAAACGCAGAGCGTGCGGCGGTCGGATTTCTCGCCATAGAGAGCAGGGTTCGCCGGGATGAGCACGCTTTCCACGTAACGGCCATCGTGCAGACGGAAGAGAAATTTCCTCGTGGTATCCGCAGAACCTTGAGTCGTGCTGTGTTCCAGGGCCGTTAGACGAAAGGACTCGGCCAGTTTGGCACGCAGTGAGGCGGGAAGATTCGTCATCGCTTCAAGCGAAGTCACTTTTTTCTTCCAGATCCATTCGAGAATTTGATCCGTGCGGAAAGCAGGCTCGCCGGCGTTTTTGAGCCATGCGGCGAGAGTTTCTGGCGAGAGGCCGGTGAGAGATGGGAGCATGAAATGATTGGGAGTCGCCAAGGCTAAGGGGATGAAAGCGAGAGGTCGAGGCGTAAGCTTGGTGCGGAAGATCGTCACGTCAGAAACTCCATCGCGCGGGTTTCTGACCAATACTCGCCACCATTTCCGAACGCGGAAAAGCCAACATGGCCGCCTGTTTTTGGATTTTCGAAATGGAAATACTCACTCGCTGCGGCTTCTTCATACGGATAACAATGATGACCGAGGAATGGATCATTCGCCGCGCTGATCAGCAAGGTTGGCAGTCTGATTTTCCCTAGAAATTGGCGACAACTGTTTCGTGCCCAGTAATCGCCCGCATCCTTGAAGCCATGGATCGGCGCGGTGAAACGATCATCGAATTCTTGAAATGTGCGGATCCGGCCCAATCCGGTCAGATCAAGCTGGTCAGGAAACATTTGTTTCTTGGCACGGATTTTCTTCCGCATGGCCCGTAGAAATCGCTCCATGTAGATTTTGTTAGAAACTAAGGCGAGTTGCCGAGACGAACATGCGAGATCGCAAGGCACGGAAAATGTCACGGCGCGGTGAAGTCGTGGTGAAAGTGCATCAGGACGCTCGCCGAGATATTTCAGCGTGAGATTACCCCCCAGACTGAAGCCGATGAGACTGATCGACTGCGCCGGATGATTCTCGAGTGCGTAGGAAATCACGGTGTGTAAATCCTCGGTCTCGCCGCTGTGATACATACGCAACAAGCGATTCGGCTCACTGCTACAACCTCGGAAATTCCATGCCAGCACGTCCCACCCCCGACGAATCAAGGCCGCCGCCATGCCTAGGACGTAGTCAGTTTTCGCATTCGCTTCCAGACCGTGAGATAGAATCGCGAGCCGCGAGCTCCCTTGTTCCGACCATTCTAAGTCGAGGAAATCTCCGTCTGTTAGCTCAAGTCGTTCCGCCCGCTGAGAGACGCGCACCGCACGCCGGAATAGTGCAGGATAAATGGTTTGCAAATGGCCGCCGGGTAGCCAAATGGCCGCTCGGTAGTTGGATTCTTGAATCAATGGCATAAATGATCGGTGAAGCTTTAACGATGAATGACGTTTACGACAAGGCACACTCTTTGTCTCGCTTGCTTGAAAATTACACGGCCCGACAAACTTTACCGTTGCCGTTGCAGCAAGACTTGCTACGTCTTGGGCGTTCTCAGCACAACTGGACTTATGAGTTCCAGTATTGATGCGGGGTATCATCGAAAGCCTCGGTAGCTCAGTCGGTAGAGCAGTTGACTCTTAATCAATTGGTCCTTGGTTCGAGTCCAAGCCGGGGTACCACCCCTTTCAAAATCAGAATCAAGGGCTTACGGGTTTCCGTGAGCCTTTTTCTTTTCCG
>JANORE010000034.1:0-13268 GCA_031415155.1 Akkermansiaceae bacterium
GTGCCGGTTCGAGTCCGGCCGGCGGCACTTTTTGATCCCGCCTTCTTTCGGGGAAGTGCGTTTGAGGAACTTGGCAAGACATCTTGAGGTTTTGTCCCACAACGATTCGGCACAATGCTTGCTGCATTTGAGTCGTGGTCCCCAAGTAGCCTAGTACCAGCCTAACTATTTTTGACCGCGTTCCTCACTTGAAAGCTGAAGCATGCGAGATGCCCGATCATGGGACTCACGGAAAAATGCGGCGTTTTCGGGAAGCTTGATGTCCACGTCGTAAGTCGGGATCATCTCTTTCATGCGCGCCTTGCCCTCCGGACTTTGCAAAAGCTGAGGGAAACACGTTTTGATGACTTCTAGGACGATGTTCACGGAAACCGAGGCCCCGGGCGAAGCCCCTAGCAAAGCCGAGATCGTGCGTGGGGCGTTAGTGATCACTTCAGTGCCATAATGCACGATGCCAGCTTCTCCATCGGTCTTCTTGATGGCCTGCACCCGAATGCCGGCATCTATTAATTTCCAGTCTTTCACGTCCGCTGCTGGATAAAAAACACGAAGTACCTCCATCCTGTCAGCCATGCTTTGAGTGCCCTGCTGCACAAGGTATTTAACTAAGTCGAAGTTGCTCAGGCCAATCTTAATCAGTGTGGCGAGGTTGTCTGGTTTCACAGAAAGAGGCAGATCCAGCCAACTTCCTTTCTTGTGGAGAAACTTAGTGGTCCATGCGGCAAAAGGTCCGAAAAGTAGAGTCTTCTTGCCATCAAGAATTCGGGTATCAAGGTGCGGCACGGCCATCGTCGGCGCAGCATCGAGCGCCTGGCCATAGACCTTCGCCTGATGCTTAGCAACGATTTCAGGGTTCTCACAAATCAGCCATTGACCACCGATCGGAAATCCACCGAGGCCCTTGCTTTCGGGAATCCCCGCTTTCTGTAGCAACGAAAGACTGCCGCCACCCGCTCCCACAAAAACGAATTTGGCGTGGTTGCGGTGAACCTGTTCAGTTGCTAGATCACGAACACTTATCGTCCATCCCGTCGCTGTCTGGTCGAGGTCAGTCACACGATGATTGCTCGCCACGCTGCACCCCTCTTGCTGTGCGAGCCAATCTAGCAGCTTACGCGAAATCGACCCAAAGTTCACGTCGGTCCCAGCATCCATTTTCGTGGCGGCGATGGGAACGTCATTTCTTCCCTCAGTCACGAGAGGCACCCAATTTCCGATCGTTTCCCGATCCGTTGAGTATTCCATGGATGAGAAAAAATGGTGAGCCGACATGCCTGCGTGCCGGGCTTTAAGAAATTCCACCTGTTCCTGACCATGCACGAAACTCAGATGTGCGACGGAATTGATGAAGTCTCCGGGGTGCTCCACTATTCCACTCGCGACCGCATAGCCCCAGAACTGGAGGGATTGCTCGAATTCTTCAAAAATAGAAATCGCCTTCGAAACATTGACCGAGCCGTCTGGCTCGCGGAAGGGCGTGTAGCTGAGTTCGCAGATCCCAGCATGTCCCGTTCCAGCATTATTCCATCCGTTCGAGGATTCCTGAGCCATTTGCTCGGTCACTTCATAAACTTGAATCTTTAGCATCGGATCAAGGAGCTTCAGGAGAGCGCCTAGATTTGCGGACATGATGCCGCTGCCGATCAGGACAACATCGGGATTTTCGATCACGTTAGAATTTACCATAAGTCGGGATTTTCAAAAACTGGGTGGCGATATGCCGTGCTTTTAAATGAGAGCGGCACCGCCAGATTTACTTCTGAGAGAGAGCTGCGATTTGGGCGCGACGATAGTTTTCGTCCGGTCGAGTGTCGATGCGTGTCGATGTGACGTCCGGCAAAAATTCGGGGCCTCCTAGACTGAAAGTTCCAAGAAGGATGCGGGCCCACTTGTCGAGCATGAGGAGGATATTCAGCACCTCGCGGTCCGTTTCGCCCAGTGCCACCGGACCGTGATTCACCATGAGGATCACCTTGGGCGCACCTCCATGCTTGGCGCGAAAACTGGCGAGTTCAGCCCGGACGGAGCGAGCCAGCTCGATACCGGGATCGATGTACGAAACGACGGCGAGATGGCGACCGCAGACGACGATTTCATCCGGAAAGACATGTTGCAAGAATGGTGCGGCTCCCAGCTTGGAGCAGAGAATTTGCAGAACCGAAACGGGGTGGCAATGGCCGATCCATTTGGCACCAGCCTCCTGAAGACACACGGCATGCATGAAGGTTTCCACGGAAGGCAGTTTCGAATCCGGATCCGCCCGTGAAGCTAACAGAACATCTCGCACCCCGGTGTCATCGAGGGAGGCATCGTCGATTGCCGCCATGATGGTTGCAAATTTCACGCGGGTAAGGCCCTTTTCGTCGAGGGTGGCTAAATTTCCACCGGAGGCCTTGATCCAGAAAGTTCCATCACCTTGATCGGCGCTCGTGTTACCTTCGCCAAGAATCGCTAGATGACGGTCGTCCCGGCCAATTTCGTGAGACAGAGTGGTGAGTTTTTCGAGCAATGGTGTCATATTAATTTAAGAATTACGGATGTTAGAATCGAGCGGTGAGTTCGGCAAATCGTCCGGCTTTTTCATCCCATTCGTCTGATGCTTGAGGTTCAAAAATTTCGGGTTCGAACGAATTACGAATGACCTCGCGACCTTGCTCGAGGGTGCTGATTTCCCCAAGCGCCATCAACTGGGCCAGAATATTGCCTGCGGCAGTCGCTTCAACCGGCCCAGCCACCACGCGCAAACCCGTGGCGTCTGCGGTCATTTGATTGAGAAGAGCGTTCTGTGATCCGCCTCCGACAATATGCAGGGTGTCGGGCAAGTCAGGCATCCACGTGCGGAGCTGGCTGACAAGACTGCGGTAGCGCAGGGCAAGGCTCTCAAGGATGGATTTCGTAAATTCTCCAGGAGAGGTCGGAGCTTTTTGTTGAGTGCGATGCGCAAACGCGACAATCGCGGCGGGCATGTCGCAAGGTTTTGAAAAATAGTCGGCGTCTGGGTCTAGTAAAGTGGTGCCTTTCGCGGTGCGTGCGTCGCGGACCAGATCTTCGTAGCCTAGCGAATGGCCATCAGCATCCCATGTTCGCTTACATTCCTGGAGCAGCCACATCCCTACCACGTTTTTGAGAAATCGTGTAGTTCCGTTGAGCCCTTGTTCGTTAGAAAATCCCGCAAGGTAACTTTCTTCCGTGACGATGGGTGCCGTCAATTCACGACCGATCAGCGACCATGTGCCGGAACTCAGAAAAAGTGGTTGGGAGGTTTCAGACGGCACGCCTACCACGGCGGATGCCGTATCGTGGCTGCCGCAGGTGGTAACGCGCAATCTGCCGCAACCCGTCCCGGCCATCACCTCGGGCAGCAGCCATCCGATCGATTTCCCAGGATCCGTGGTGGGGCGCAAAAGCCGCGACGGAATCCCCATGCGCTCTGCGAGATCGAGATCCCACTCTCCCTCACCCGCTTTAAGTAATTGAGAGGTGCTGGCAATAGTGCGTTCTACAACGCGTTCTCCACTGAGCCAGTAAGTGAGTAAATCTGGAAGGAAAAGCAATTGATCGGCTGCGGCCACCGCTTCTGGATTCATCCTCGTTTCCGCCAATAATTGGAAAATCGAATTAAAGAACATCGATTGGATGCCCGTGCGACGATAGATATCCTCGCGCGGTAAATTTTTTTCCGCCTCCTCCATCATGCCATCCGTGCGGCTATCACGATACATCATCGGATTACCGAGCAGGCGGCCTCGCTTGTCGATCAAACCGTAATCTACACCCCACGTATCGACCGAGAGAGAGACCAGCCCGGCCCCATGACGTTTGTGCGCTTCCCCCAGACCGCGTTGGATATCCGTAAAAAGCTGAAGCACATTCCAATGCCAACCAGTGGGCAAGCGGACGCCATCGTTCCCAAAACGATTGATTTCTTCAATGCGAAGCTTGTGACCATCAAAATGGCCGGCCATCACCCGGCCACTACCAGCACCGAGATCAATGGCAATATGAGATGTAGCGGACATAATCGTGAAGGTGAATGTTTCGAACTAATTTTTTACGACCGAGGATGATTTCGACGCCACTAGAATCCTAACGCCTGATGCGGCAAGAACTGTTTTGAATGCTTGGCTGGGTTGACGATCCGTGATCCAAAGGTCGATATCGGCGGGTTTTGCGAAAAAAAAGCTCGAACTCACGCCATTTTTTGAACTATCGGCGATCAGACAAACTTCATCGGCACAAGCCACGATGCGACGTTTCAAACAGGCTTGTTCCTCGGTGGCTTCACTCGGACCACGATCTGCATCGAACCCACGACAAGAAATATAGGCGGTGTCGATGCGCGTCTGATCCAAAATTTGCTCGGCTGCCAAGCCCGTGCAGGATTGCGAACTTTTCAAGAAATTTCCGCCCAGCACCGTCACATGAATCGAAGGCTTATCCACCAAGACCAAAGCGATTTGTAAAGCATTCGTCAGAACGGTGAGCGCTTGGTCTGGCAGGAGCCTCGCCACTTGCAGGGCCGTGGTACTCGCATCAAGAAGGATCGTTTGGCCAGTCTTGATTCGATTGACGGCTGCTTTGGCAATCCTGATTTTCTCCGCAGCACTCTGCGCAATTCTCTCACTCGCGGAAAATTCCCGGCGCATCAGATCGAGTCGCACCGCCCCCCCATGCGAGCGCAACAAAACTCCATCGGCTTCCAGTTTTTCAAAATCCCGGCGAACCGTCTCTTCCGTAACACTCATCGCAAGAGCGAGTTGGGCGGTTCTAAGACTGCCGTGCTCATCCAGTAAATCAAGCAGTCGGCGATGGCGTTCAATAGCGAGCATAGAAGAGTAATCGAGATTTTGGAATGAACACAAATCAGTAAGCTTTTGAATTCACGGACAATCAATTCAAAAATAAAAAAAGATAAACAAAGACAAAGGCAGAATTTTTGCATACGGATTCCTTACCTTTATGACATACCAATTCGTCAATTTCTTGTGGGACGACGCGAAAGCTGCCGTACTCAGTCCTGTCGCGCTTCTCGTTTATCGCTCAAATATTCTCGGTGCCGACCAACGCATCACCAATACAGGCGGTGGTAACACGTCTTCCAAAATCGTAGAAACAGATCCCCTCACTGGACAAGATACCGAAGTTCTGTGGGTGAAAGGTTCCGGCGGAGACTTACGCACCGCGAAGCAGGAGAATTTTTCTTCACTCTATCAAGACAAGCTCACGGACTTGCAGCGGATCTATGCAAATCGCGCCGACAAGGGGCTGAAGTCTCAAGCTGAAGACGACATGGTCGGAATGTATCCCCATACCACCTTCAACCTCAACCCGCGACCATCCTCCATCGACACACCTCTGCACAGTTTTCTGCCAGGGAAACACGTCGATCACATGCATCCGAATGCGATCATTTCCATCGCCGCCAGCGCCCGCTGCGAAGATCTTACCCAAGAAATCTTCGGCGGGGCCATGGCCTACGTGGGATGGATGCGACCAGGTTTCGAACTGAGCCTTGCGATGCAGGACATCTCGAAAGCGAATCCGACCGTGAACGCCATCATGATGGGACAACACGGATTCATCTCCTGGGATGATGACGCCAAAGCCTGCTACACACTGACTCTCGATCTCATCGAAAAAGCGTCCGCTTTCATCGCCCAAAAATACGAAGCGAAGGGTGGCGATCAAACGGTATTCGGCGGCGAGAAGTATCAATCCCGCACCGACCGCCAGGCTGTCCTCTCACAGATTCTTCCATGGCTGCGTGGCGAGCTGAGCCAGCAGCAGCGGTTCATCGGAACCGTGCAGGACGACGAAAAAATACTTCGTTTCGTCAATAGCGCCGACGCGCCACGTTTGGCCGAGCTCGGAACGTCCTGCCCGGACCATTTCCTACGCACGAAAATCAAACCCCTCTACGTTGCGTGGAACCCACAAACGGAAGATCTAGCAACGTTGAAAACCAAGCTAGCCGCAGGAATCATCCAATACCGCGCCGACTACGCAGATTATTATCACCACTGCAAACACGCCAACTCGCCCGCCATGCGCGACCCAAATCCAACGGTGGTCCTCATCCCGGGTCTTGGGATGATTGCTTGGGGCAAGGACAAGAGCGAATCGCGCGTCACTGCGGAATTCTACAATTGCGCCATCGAAGTCATGCGCGGTGCGGAAGCCATCGATCAATATGTGGCGCTGCCGCAACAGGAAGCTTTCGATATCGAGTATTGGCTGCTCGAAGAAGCTAAGCTTCAGCGCATGCCAGCCGAAAAAGAATTGGCGCGTCAGGTTCACATCGTCATCGGTGCCGGAAGTGGCATCGGCCGGGAAGTGGCGCATCGCCTCGTCAAGGAAGGCGCGCACATCGTTTGTATAGATCTCAACGAGGACGCTGCCAAGGCCACCGCCAAAGAAATCACCGACCAATATGGTCCCGGTATCGGTGTGGCCGGAAGCGGCATCAGCGGTTGTGGCCCGGCCGTGGGACTCGGTGCGAACATCACCGACCGCGCCAGCATTCGTGAAGCACTCGACCAAGCCGCCCTCGCTTACGGGGGATTCGACTCGATCGAAGTGACGGCTGGCATCTTTGTGCCGAGCGACACCAGCGGCCATATTCCTGATGAAAAATGGGCACTCACCTTCAATATCAACGTGACTGGCAGCTACCTCGTAGCCGACGAAGCATTTAAAACATGGCAAGAACAAGGCCTACCAGGCAACCTCGTCCTCACCACCAGCGCGAATGCCGTCGTTTCTAAAAAAGGCAGCATCGCCTACGACACCAGCAAGGCTGCGGCCAATCACTTAGTCCGCGAACTCGCCATCGAGCTTTCCCCGCTGATCCGCGTCAACGGCGTCGCTCCGGCCACCGTAGTGCAAGGTAGCGCCATGTTTCCCCGCGAACGAGTCATCGGTTCCTTGGCGAAATACCAAATCCCTTACTCCGATGATGAAGCCACCGAGTCACTCGTCGCCAAGCTTGCTCAGTTTTACGCAGACCGGACCCTGACCAAGGCACCCATCACCCCTGCCGACCAAGCGGAAGCCTATTTCCTGCTCGTGACGAAACGTCTAAGTAAAACCACTGGCCAAGTCATCACCGTAGACGGCGGACTTCACGAAGCATTCCTCCGATAATCTAGCATATTAGGATATTTCCCACCGAGATCTTAAAGGTCTCGGTGGATCACTTCTCATGCCGATTCAAGAATGATATTTCCATAAGGCGTGGCATCACCCGTGCGAATCAAGCCGATCGCGTGCGGAACGCGCTTTTTGAAATCAATGTGGGCTTCCCGAGTCAGCGGAATTTGCCCAAATGATTTTGCGAAGCACGCGACGATTTCTGGAGAATTTGTGGTGTCAAACTCTTCGGCTTGCCAAATCCGGCCGATTTTAAAAATAGGCGTCAGTAAATCGAACACGTCCAAAATTGTAGGAATTCCATGAGTCAATGAGATGTCAACAGTTTCGATTTCCGGCCAATAAGGAAATGCCCAATCCGCGATCACCAAGGTGTTCGTATGACGAATGCGAGCTAATAAATCGAGGAGGTGGGGGTTCAGAATTCCAGTTTTTAGCATGGGCCAATTCTCCTAGCTCACGCTTTCAAATGCAATGGAGAATCTATCCCGTAGATGTGAAAACCCATAAGAACAGCTGGTTCATTTCTCATTCATGAAATTCATATACCATCAGTGGAAATTTTTAGTGAAGAGGATCAAAGATTTGTTCCGATGCATGACGATGGCTTTTGAGTGGGTCAACATGAGACATCTGCTTTCCAGCGAGAGCCGCCACTTCTCTTTTCATTTCGCAGGAAGATTCTTGATGTCTGCGGAACTCTATCTAACTTCAGAGACAGTCTAACTTTCCCCAAATATGCCACCCTTTTACGTTATTGGTCATAAAAACCCAGATACCGACGCCATTTGCTCGGCTATCGGTTACGCCGCACTTCTTCGCGTCGTCGGTGAAGAACCCAGTGCCGTTGCCGCGCGGTGTGGCGAGATTTCTCAGCGAACGAAATGGGTCCTAGAGCGAGCAAATCTCGATGCGCCGACATTACTCACCGACGTCCGTGTCAATGCTGAGATGATTTGCCATAAGAGCGTCGTCAAGGTCAGCGTGTCCGACACCTTTCTAACGGCGTATCGCCGGATGCTCGCCGCCAAAGTCCGTTGCGTGCCAGTCGAAGACAACGAGGGAAATTTGTGCGGTATTCTGCGCTATATTCATTTGCTCAAATTACTACTTCCCGCCGACACCGAAGGTCTGAGTGTGCGGACGATTCACGTCTCCTTGGCCAAGCTCGCGGACACGCTTCAAGCCGAAAGTCTCGGAGCGGCACTGCCCGAACCCGAATTGGAAGAAGACCTGATTCTTTTGGTGGGTGCTTCATCACAGGCCACAGTCAACAAACGTCTCTTGCAGGCGGTCAGTGATGGCAACGTCGAAAAATTTCTCGTTATTTGTGGCGACCGCCCGATCGTCCAACGTTATGCGATTGACCACGGGGCACGCGCACTTCTGGTCACTGGCCAAAACCCGATTTCCCCGGAAATCATTACTTACGCAGTGAGCAAAGGCGTGATCATCATGCGCTGCCATCAGGACACCGCGAGCGCTTCCACCCTGATCCGTTGTTCTCGCACCGTCCGCCATGTCATGGAGACGAAGTTCCAGACAGTGACATGCTCTGAGCCAGTCTCTCGACTTCGGAAAAACCTCGCGGTGGTGGACCAAGATCTCTTCCCCGTCATCGATCTCTCCAATGGGAAAATGGTGGGAGTGATTGCCAAATCCGATCTCGTGGACCCACCGCGTATCCGCATCGCCCTGGTGGACCACAATGAATACGCTCAAGCAGTCAACGGCATCGAGGAAGCAGAAATCACCGAAGTGATCGATCACCACCGACTCGCGGGTGACCTCGTTTCCCGTGAACCCATCCGTTATTTGAACGAGCCCGTCGGCTCGACATGCACGCTTGTCGGGCGGAAATTTTTCCATCGCGGCCTCATGCCGAATGCTAGTGTGGCGATGTGTCTCTGCGCGGGCATCGTCTCTGATACGCTGTGTCTCACCTCGCCAACCACCACCTTGCTAGATCATGAAATGCTCACTTGGCTCAGCGGCGTGGCCGGCGTGGATGCCAAGAAATTCACCGAGGAATTCTTCGCCGTCGGCTCACTCATCGCCAGTGGCACCCCGGATGAAATCCTCAATGCCGATCGTAAAGAATTCATCGAAAAAGGACTTTCCTTAAGTATCTCGCAAGTAGAGGAGCGCGATCTTGTGGGCTTCGCTGCGCGGAGAGAAGATTTAGAACAGGCGTTACGAAATCTCTTCATCAACGAGAAATACGACCTCGCCGTGCTGGCGGTAACTGACGTCGCCCTCCATCACAGCATGATTCTAGTCATCGGCCAAGACGCCACCTTGGCGAAGCTACCTTTCGAGCGGATCGACGAAACACTATTCCATGCGCCCGGTGTCGTTAGCCGCAAACGTCAGATTTTCCCGGCGGTTTGCGAAGCGATTCAACTGTCGCGATGAGTTGAGAGAACAGCAATCAAGCATTCTCACCCGAGGAAGAGCGACCTTGCAGACCATGGTTCTTTTCGAGCGAGCCTAAATCGTGCACCAGCTATTTGAGGTTTGTCCTTGCACAGAAAAGGTTGCCGGGAAGAATCCGCCTCCCGCACGGCAACTCCATCCCATGAGCGACTCCATTACTTTTCCTAAAAATAACAGCTTCGACGAAATCGGCGTGGTTTTGCGCGATCATCAATCCTTCGTCCTGATCAGCCATGTCCGCCCAGACGGCGACGCCATCGGCTCTCAGCTTGCCCTCGGCTACTCACTGATGGCCGCAGGAAAAAACGTCCGCTTGATCAACGAAGACGGCCTCCCGGACAACCTCACCTTCATGGCTGGCTCGGAGAAAATTGAACTACCACCAGCTGACCCGTTAGAAGTCGAAGTCGCCATCGCGCTCGACACCGCGACGAAGCCAAGGCTCGGTGATCGAGCCTTACATGCTGCTTCCAAGGCTAAAATCTGGCTGAACATCGACCACCACATTTCCAACCCAAGGTATGGTGACCTTAACTTAATCGACTCGAGTAGCCCAGCGACCGGACAAATTCTCTATCAGTTGATTACCGCGCTGGATCTGCCACTACCTGCGGAAACTCGCGATGCCATCTACGTCGCAGTTTCTACCGACACCGGTTCATTCCAATATCCATCGACGACTGCCACCACCTACGACATGGCTGCCGATCTCACCCGCCGTGGGCTAGACGTGGGGACGATCAATTCTAACATTTACGATAACTATCCTTATCGCCGCGTCGAGCTGATGCGGGCTTTACTCAATACCTTAGAAATCTCACCCGACGGACTCGTGGCAAATTGGGAACTACGAGACCAGACGCGCCTCGATCTCGCGCTATTGCCTGAGGACAGCGAGGGCCTCATCGACATCATCCGAGCGATTCGTGGAGTGCAGCTTGCCGTATTTTTCGAGGAACTCGTCGATGGCAAAATCCGCGTTTCGATGCGTTCGAAAGACCGTCGCCTAGACGTTTGCCAAATCGCCCTTGAGTTCGGTGGCGGCGGCCATGCGCTTGCCGCCGGGATTCGCATGACTGGCCCGTTAGAAAATGCGAAGTCGCAGGTTTTGGACGCCATCCACCGTCGCATCCAGGCTGTAAAAATTTAACCTTCTCCCACTTTTTTATGAAAAATCATCCGATGGATTCAGACGGCCCGAGCGGCGTATTATTGATTGATAAAGCCGAAGAGATGACATCGCACGATGTCGTGGCGATCGCCCGCCGCGCTTTGAATACCAAGAAAATCGGCCATTGTGGAACGCTTGATCCCATGGCCACTGGTCTGCTCATGCTGGTCATCGGCAGAGCAACGAAAATCCAAGATTTGCTGATGAGCGAAGATAAACAATACGTCGGCACGCTCACGCTCGGCTCCACCACAAGCACTCAGGATCGACAAGGTGACATACTAGAAACCAAGCCCGTTGGTGACTATTCCAAGGAGCTCATTCACTCCGTATTCGATGGTTTCATGGGTGATTTCGAGCAAATTCCGCCGATGGTTTCCGCGATCAAGAAGGACGGTGTTCCACTGTATAAACTGGCTCGTAAAGGCATCGAAATCGTGCGCGATCCACGAAAAGTCCACATCACATCTTACGAAGTTTCTCGCATCGAACTACCCGAGGTGGACTTCACCGTGAACTGCTCCAAGGGCTTTTATGTGCGGACTTATGCCCACGACATCGGTGCTCAACTCGACTGCGGGGCGCATCTCTCCGCGCTGCGCCGGACGAAATCTGGCAAGTTCACTCTGGATCGTGCCGTGCCCGTCGCAGATTTGAAAACCATACCTCGCGAAGATCTGCTAAAATCCATGATTTCTCTGGCAGAAATTTCGTTGATGCGTGGAGCTTAAGTTGAGTGGAGTCCAGATCCTCGATGCTCCCTCTCAGCACTCAAAATATCAGGGCTTGCAACCTGAACGACGAGTTGGCACTTCGTGAGCGCATTTCTCAATTTTCTTTATTATCTGATGAAACCAACACTTCTCGTCCTCGCCGCTGGAATGGGTAGCCGCTACGGTGGCCTCAAACAAATGGACCCCATGGGCCCGAATGGAGAAACCGTGTTAGATTACTCAGTCTATGATGCGATCCGGGCAGGTTTCGGCCAAGTGGTGTTCATCATTCGTGAGGATTTCGCGGAAGTGTTCCGGCAGAGCGTGGGCTCTCGTTTCGCAGATCGGATTCAAGTAGACTACGCATTTCAAAAAATCGATGATCTCCCGGATGGCTTCACCGTCCCGGAAAACCGGGTGAAACCTTGGGGGACCGCTCACGCCATTCGCGCTGCCCGCCACCTGATCCATGCTCCCTTTGCGGTGATCAATGCGGACGATTTCTATGGCAGTGATGCTTACGTCCGAGCCGCCAGCTTTTTAACGGCGCAACAAGATGAAAGCGAAGTCGCCCACTACGCCATGGTCGGCTATCCACTGATCAATACGCTTTCTGACCACGGCGATGTGAACCGCGGTATCTGCACTTGCGATGCCAACGGCCTTCTGACGAGCGTGGAAGAGTATCTGAAAATCCAGCGAGAGGCGGATGGCGTAGTCCGTGGAAATACACTCACTGGCAGCCGACATCCTCTGACGGACGAATGCCCAGTTTCCATGAATTTCTGGGCATTCACCCCGAGTTTCATTGACTATCTGGAGACGGAGTTCGTCAATTTCCTCACTGCCTTTCGAGAAGTGGAAAAATCCGAATGCTATATTCCAACCGTGGTGGATTCACTCATCCGCTCAGGAAAGGCGGATTGCAAAGTGTTACAAACGACCAGCCACTGGTTTGGAATTACTTACCCTGAAGATAAGCAGCACGTCGTCGCCTCAATTCAGAAATTGATTCGCACGGGTGAATATCCCTCGACCTTATCCTGATGCACGATCTCCGTGCGATTTCATCATTATTTCAGATGCGGGCCGATTTCGTCGAGGCATTGCCCTTCGGCTCGGGACACATCAATGACACGTATTGCGCTTGGTATGATCAAGCGGGCATCCGCATCCGCTACATTCACCAACGCATCAATCACCACGTCTTTAAAAATCCAATCCAAGTGATGGAAAACGTGGCTCGCGTCACAAAACATGCGTTAGAAAATCTGCTAGCTGCGGAACACCCAGAAGCTCACCGCCGGACTCTCACCTGCATCCCGGCACTTGATGGGAAACCCTATGCCATTGATAGCGAAGGGAATGTCTGGCGCACCTATCCATTTATTGAGCGGGCACGCGGCTACGATGAGATCGAGTCAAACGAACAAGCCTACCAAGCGGCGAAAGCTTTCGGTGAATTTCAAAAACTGACCGCTGATCTAACCGGTGATCGTCTTCACGAAACCATTGTGGACTTCCATCACACACCCAAACGGCTGGACGCGCTCGAAGTCGCCATCACCCACGACCTTTCTGGACGAGCTGCCACCGTGCAACCGGAAATCGCATTTGCCCGTGCCCGTGCTGCCGATTGCTCGCGGATTACGGATCTCATCGCATCGGGAAAAATCCCTGAACGCGTGACTCACAATGACACGAAACTCAATAACGTGCTGCTAGACGAGGCCACCGCCGAAGGGATTTGCGTCATTGATCTGGATACGACCATGCCGGGTTCTGCGCTCTATGACTTC
>JANORE010000035.1:0-3742 GCA_031415155.1 Akkermansiaceae bacterium
CCCAAAGGCATTTACCCTTACGAGAATCGCCCTAAAGCATGGAACGAGGACACCGTTGACTCGTGCTTACAGCTTATCAATGCGGCAAAAAAGTCGCTGTGAAAAAAATCTGAGATTTTTCTTTTTTCGCCTCACGCAGAATCTTGGGTGCCCTTTTGATCTTTTCCATGTGAACCATCGTCTTTTTTGATGATGAAGATGGTAGGATTTCGGATTTTTGATGATACCGATACCTTTAATCGTCTTTTTTGATGATGCCCGAGGAGGGGTATGGCCGTTTTTGATGATGAAGTGCCCATCCAGCAGAGAACTTGATGCTTAGACAATTCCCAGCATGTCCATACATCGCTCAACCGTGATGTAAGACATATGACACAAATCAATACACCTACGCCGCCACAAAACGAGTCCACCTGCAATGTCAGCACCTCACTCCTTGGAGTTGACGACACAATCGCCGAAATCTGGCCTAACCCTAAAAGCCGACCAGCCAGACGCACCTTTCTTGAATGGAAGTTCAAAAGATACTTTGCGTGCGTCAAAATCGGGAAGCGAACATTTTTTTGCCCAGCCGCAGTTAGAGCATCTCTCGAAAAAAGATTCACCATTCACGAAGTCGCCTAAACAAACCGGGCCGACCCGTGTTTGTAACCGACTTTTCAGTTAGGTTCACGAATCCGGGATGGCCTTCAACTAATAATTGAAGATATACCATGAAACCATCCGGTAAAAATTTAGGTCTTTTGAGAGGCTTGAATCAATCAGTCAACAAACGCAAAGACGAGAACCGCGTCTCTGCAATTTGGGACGAACAAGAGCAAGCTCGCATCGACGAGCTATCATCCGATCCCGCGCTAGATCGACCCTACGCCACCAAGTCCAAAGGTAAGACACGCCGTCTCCTTGGATTATTGAATTCACTTCCACAAGGAGGGACTCGCTAAATGCACGACATAACAGATCAAACAAGAACCGCCCTTCCTATTACGCCGGATGCCTTAGACGAAGCGGGCGGAAATGCTCCATCTCCAATCGACTACTACGATGCAATCTCGAAGTATTACCTTGTTAGGAATGTCTCTGACCGCTGGCTGGCTCATGACTTATCCAGCTACAAGCGAATCTTGCGTTCCAGAGGTTATAAATCGAAGACACCAGAAGGGTTTTCGTTGTCGGAGATAGATATGCAAATCCTCGATGTTCAAGACCATCGAGACGTTTCTTATCATGGACCACTCTGTGGTAGGAATGCTGGCTTTTATGATGGGAACGGATGCCGCTTCCTCGTCACAGAAGATATGAAACTTCCAGAGCCAGTAAAAAGTGATTGGAAAATTCTGGGACAATTATTGTTCGGGCTTCTGTCAAAAAATGAAGACAAGGAAATCGGCACTGCTCAATTCCACACCTTTTGCGGATGGGTGAAATCATCGGTGGAAGCCTTGCGAGGAGAGCGTGAGCAACAGCAACAAGCACTTGCCATGTGCGGCCCCGCTGGCTGTGGGAAAAGCCTCATCCAACACCTCATCACGGAAATGCTCGCTGGCCGCAGTGCCAAGGCCGAAAAGTATTTCAGCGGAAAGACTGACTTCAATGCAGACCTCTTCGCTGCCGAGCACCTCATCTTGGAAGACGAGCACTGCTCTACTCGAATCACCGACCGCTTGAAGCTTGGCGCATCTCTGAAAAAGCATTGCGTAGGAGTCACTACAGCAAGCCTCCACGCCAAAGGGAGGACAGCGATCAATATCCGCCCATGGTGGCGAGTGTCCATCACTCTGAACGACGACCCAGAAGCGATGATGATTCTGCCGCCGCTCGATGCGCATACAGAAGACAAGATTATTCTGCTACGTGCCTCTCGCTCTGAATTCCCCATGCCAGTCACATCATCTGATGAGAAAAACGCCTTCCGTCGTCAGCTGTCAAAGGATGTCCCGGCGTTTCTCCACTGGCTTCTCCATGAATATGAAATCCCCGAAGCATTCGCCGATAAACACCGCTATAACGTAGCGACGTTTCATCATCCTGAGTTGAAAGAATTGCTCGAAAAGCTATCACCTGAATCAAACCTGCTAGAACTCATCGACTCTTGCTTTGCCGAAGATTTTGGCCGCGTGGAAATCAAGCTCACTGCAAAGAAGATCGAAGATCGACTCAGAGAACGTGATTCCCGGACCGCTGAAAAAATCCTCACCTTCAACAATGCCATGGGAACATATCTTGGCAGATTGAAGAAAAAGCAGCCAAAGCGGATTTCCTACACCCACACGGAAAAAGGCGGACTCTGGGAAATCCATCCACCGTCAAATTCCTGATGAACTTAAAAGTAGGGTGTCAGGGTGTCAGTTTTTAACGCCCTGCACCCACTTTATCACCCAATTTTTAAAATGACTGACACCCTGACACCGAGAAACTCATTTGCAGGAGAATTATCCATAGATTTGTCACGCCTAGAAAATGCTTGTTATCTATCCAATGGCGACGTGATTTCCGCCTGCCCCGCTTGCCGAGAAATCGGCAAGGACACGAAGGGCGACAATCTCCGTGTCTTCACTTCCGGCGCATATCACTGCATTGCTGTCCCCGATGATAAGGAACACAACAGCCGCATCTTCGCCCTAGTAGGGGTGAAAGGACAGCGGGAGCATGACCCAGAGAAAGACCGTGAGTGGCGGCAACGACGGGCCAAGGAGCGGCTCGAAAAGCAACGTCTGGACGCAATCGCTAAGAAGGCGATAGGCTGCCGTGAAGCTCTTGCTGCACGCTATGCTTGGCCGCTTGCCGACGTATGGGAAAACTCACCGCAACGTATCGACTGCGATCTTGTCGCTCACGATCCACGGCACTTCCTCGCCTCGCTCTTTCTCCAAGATGCTATCGTCTGGACAGGTGAAGTTTTTCAAAGCGGGACGGCTCACGCTTCACGATGGAAGCATTGCCGGCAATGGTTAGAATCATCGGATAGTGAAATCATCGGTCCCATGGTCACGCCTGCCACGTGGAATGCAGGAACCGTTTCTCGCACCGCTGAGAACGTCGCCACCGCGCCTTTCACCGTGCTAGACTTCGACGGCTTCGATGGAGTTTCACCAAAGACACCCGCAGAAATCGAAAAGCATATTACTGCTTCACTCGCAATCATCCGCTGGCTTCATGAAAAGATGCAGTGGCAGCTCGCCGCTATCCTCCACACTGGAAACAAAAGCCTCCACGCATGGTTTCACACACCATCGCCGGAAGTGTTAGCATCGCTCAAACCCGTCGCACCATCGCTAGGCATGGATGCCGGACTCATCGGCAGACCAGAACACCCTTGCCGTTTGCCGGGCCATCTCCACGCGAAAACTGGAAGCGTTAGTCATGTCCTTTGGCTCCAGACTCCGCAATGAAAATGCGTTGTGCGTCCGATGATTTTTTTGCTCTAACCAAAGCGATTCCCCGAAACCCTAAATTCCTAACTTAAATCACCATGCCATTACTGAACCAAGATGCCATCAAGGCGGACTTCCTTCGCCATATTGGAAACGGAATGCCCAAATCCGCTGCCTGCAAATTATCCGGCATCTGCCGTGAGACATTTAGGAACTGGCGAATGCGTGACGTGGAGTTCCTGAAAGCATTCCTAACCATCTGGGAAAATGCTTTTGAAAAGCGGGCATTCTATCTTTGGGACAATCACCCATTCAAAGGCCGCAGACCACCCACAGGCAAAGGTAGCGGAGGCAAGCCACGATTCGGG
>JANORE010000036.1:0-4683 GCA_031415155.1 Akkermansiaceae bacterium
TCACTACTCAACTCACATGTCACGCAAATCAAAAATCATCATCACTCTCGGTCCTGCCACAGAATCCGAAGAAATGATCGGCAAGCTCATCGACGAAGGGACCAACGTATTTCGAGTAAATATGAGTCACGCCAAGCACGAATGGGCCGCGGAAATGACCAAGCGCGTCCGCCGCCAATCCGATGCCAGAAATGCCCACATCGCCGTTCTATTCGACCTGACAGGACCATCCATCCGCACCGGGGATTTAGAAAAACCTTACACCTTGCTAGAAGGAGACGTGGTCGAGTTCCGCAAAACCGGCGTGGCCCCGACCGTGCCTCTCTCCACCACCGTGAATTATGACGGCCTCATGGGCGATGTCTCAGTCGGAAATACGCTCGTCGTCGATAATGGCGCCATGCTCATGCGGATTGATGTGGTCGAGGCAGATCGCGTGCTGTGTTTTGTGAAAACTCCGGGCACCATGGGCTCCCGCCGCCATATCAATTTACCCGGTGTCCGCCTGAATTTACCCGCACTCACCGAGAAGGATCACAAGGATCTGGCCCTCGCCGTCGAGTGCGGAGCCGACTACATCGCCGGTTCATTTGTCAGAGATTCCGCTCACGTCCGCGAACTTCGTGACGCGATGAAAGCCCTCGAAGGGGAAGCCCAAATCATCGCGAAGGTCGAGGACCAAGAAGCGATCCGCAACATAGATGCCATCATCAGTGAGGCCGATGTCATCATGGTGGCGCGCGGCGATCTCGGCACGGAAGTCGAGTTCGAGGAACTGCCGATTCTCCAACGCCGGATCGTGAAACGCTGCCATGAGCTCGGCACCCGCGTCATCGTGGCCACTCAGTTGCTGGAATCGATGATCACCAATCCCACTCCGACGCGGGCGGAAGTCACCGATGTCATGAATGCCGCCTACGAAGAGGCAGACTGTCTCATGCTGTCTGGCGAAACATCCGTGGGCCGCTATCCTGAGCGCTGCGTGGAAGCCCTCGTCCGCATTTCCACCCGCATCGAGCGTTCGGGCGGCCATGGCTTCGGACTCAACGTGCTCCTCCGCGATGAGCGCCAGAAAACCGCCAGGGCCGCCGTGACTCTGGCCGACTCTCTGCCAGACGCACGGCTTGTCGTCCTCACTCGCCGCGGAGTTCTTGCCAATCACGTCGCCATGCTGCGCCCAAGAACCTCCGGTTTCTACGCATTCACCCCGACTGAGCAAGTCTGCCGTAAGCTCTCACTCACTCGCGGTATCCGTGCCTTCAAGCTCCCCTTCGCCTCGAATATCGAAGAAACCATCCAACGCGTGAACGAGCTACTCATCGCAGAAAATCTCGTCCGCACTGGCACGCCACTGGTCATCGTCTCAGACATTCTATCCGATCACTTCGCCGCGAACTCGATCTTGCTGCACCATGCGTGATTGAGAAAACTTCATCATCCCGATGTGCGGCTCTCTCAAGCCCACATCGGTAAATCGAGCCGGAACTCTGGGATTCGCGAGAACACCCAATCCCCCGCCACGGTTTCACCGAAAAATGCTCCAGAAACTCGCGCTCCATGGGCGATGACATGGTAGCTATTATAGGAAAAATGGCCACCCGGCTCGATCGTCGGTGTCTGGCCGACCACTCCGTCACCTTCGACGACGATGATTTCTCCCTCGTCCTCCTGCACCACCCACTTGCGGCCACGAATCGTCACTGGCGCTGACGAATCATTGTGAATGGAAATAAAATACACGAACGGATACGGTTTTTCCGGCGGTGCATCGAGGCTCGGCATATAGATGATGTCGTCCACCTTCACTCGAAGTTCTAAAAGTTCGCGGAACGCTTCTGCCATGCCGATGATCCTTGGGTGAAGGAGGAATCTCCGCAACGGTAAATGTAAGGATTCGGCACTTACCCATTCGGGCCAACCTAAGAAATATATAAAATTAAAAATCAATGAGTTGCCTGTTATTTTTTGGCTTTGTAAATGTCGTGGATCGGGTCGGACCTTCGGCGAAGGTGATGCGGATTCCTCTGCGAGAAATCACCCAGAATGGTAATTCCTCTAACTCGAATCCCTTGCGAGTGGATACTTTCAGTTCGGCCTCACCATCAGTCCATAGACATTTACCCATCACTCCATGGGGAATCGATAGTATGCTGAGTTCAGATGAGAGGGTAAATCCGCAGCTCTGCTTTTCGCGATTGGACCTGGGCCATTCCTGATTCATGCTCCGTCCATGATTTCGCAAGGTCCGCTGTCTCAGAAAATTTTCGCTAGTGCTAAAGAATTCATTCCGGGTGGGGTGAACTCACCCGTGCGAGCATTCCGTAATGTTGGTGGCGAGCCGTTTTTCGTCCGCCGGGCTGCGGGGAGTCGCATCGAAGACATCGACGGGAAGCACTACATTGATTACATCGGCTCGTGGGGACCGAATATCTTGGGCCATGCTCCGGTCGTCATCACCAACACGATTCACGAGGTCGCCAAGAGCGGAATCTCCTTCGGCATCCCAAATATGTTCGAGGTAGAGATGGCGCGGACGATTTGCGACTGGGTGCCATCGGTAGAAAAAGTGCGCATGACGTCTTCCGGCACCGAGGCCACCATGTCGGCGATCCGGCTGGCTCGTGGCTTCACGAAGCGAGATTACATCGTGAAATTCGACGGCTGCTATCACGGCCACAGCGACTCACTTCTCGTCGCGGCTGGCTCGGGTGCGCTGACTCATGGTGAGCCGGATTCCGCGGGAGTTCCCAAGGCTTTCGCCGAGAAAACCATTGTCTTGTCCTACAACGATGCGGAAGCGCTGGAGAATTTATTTTCCGCTCGCGGTGAGGAAATCGCAGCGATCATCGTGGAATCTTACCCTGCCAACGCTGGATTGGTTTTCCCGAAACCCGGCTACCTCGCCCTGCTGACGTCGATCACGAAAAAATATGGGGCGCTCCTGATTTTCGACGAAGTCATGACGGGTTTCCGGTTGGGCAAAGCAGGTGTGCAAGGCTTGGAAAATCTCACGCCGGATCTCAGTTGCTTCGGCAAGGTCATCGGCGGCGGACTCCCCGTCGGAGCCTTCGGTGGGCGTGCCGATGTGATGGACATGCTCGCCCCGCTCGGCCCGGTTTATCAGGCTGGCACACTCAGCGGAAATCCCCTCGCCATGGCGGCTGGTCTGGCTCAACTCCGCGAACTCCAAAATCGCTCTGGATTTGCCCGGCTGGAGGAACTCGGCGCACATTTTGAAAAGGGCCTCCGCCAACTCCTTGCGGAAAAAGGCGTGCCGCATCGCTTCAACCGCGTCGGCTCGATGTTCTGCCTATTTTTCACCGATCATGAAATCATCAACGTCGATGATGTGATGAAACAAGACCTCGAATTTTTCAAAAAATTCTTCTGGGGCAGCCTCGAAAAGGGCATCTATCTGGCGCCATCGCCGTATGAAACGGGATTTCTCTCGCTCGCCCACACCGAGGCAGATCTGGATGATACGCTGACGGTTTTTAGTGAGGTGCTGACTAAAATTTGATTTCCCTCGAAAAGATCGGTCTGGATACCCATCGTCGTGCGTCACGATGTTGACTTTGCTGGCGAGTCTGCGGTCGGCCCATACTTTTTTCACTCCTAGGTTCTGATCATCTAGTGGTCAGTCAGGCTCAAAATGTCGGGTGATGTTGTCACGTCTCGCCGCGATGCCTCAACTCTTTGAATCCCGCAGTCACCAAGTTGCGTGTTCTAACCGTCAAAATGAATTTGACGAAACACCAGAAGATGCACGAGCACGGGCGTTGGTCTTGGCTTGATCCGCGATACGTTTTTCAGCTGCCGAAGTATTCACCATGCCGAACAGTTCTGGCTTAAGGTAACTTCCACGCAAAGCGATATTTCTCATAGTCCGCCTTGGTGAGCAGCACATAAATCGGACGGCGGGTGGGATCCATTTTTGCAATCACCCATTGTAATTTAGCCTTCGACATGGTGGTGCAGCCAGCAGTGGCACGTGCCCCATCGGCCCGCCAGATGTGAAAAAAGATGGATGATCCTGCATTGGGAGTGACATCAGGAGGTGCGTTGTGGCCGATGAAAAGTTTGAGAGAATGAGCTGCGTCACTTTGCTTCATCTGCTGCTTTTTTTCCCATGCCGTGGCAGGCTCGTGATCGAGAATGATATGATGATTATATTTTGGCGAAGCCGGATCTTCTACCCAAAGATCGCGAGAAGTGACTTGCCGATAAGTGAGATCCGGATGTTTACGAATGGTGGCGTCGTAACCCCAAACCCCGCCGAGGTTGAAAATCCCGGCAGGCGAGCGGTTGTCGCCCTCTTTTTTGGTAGCGATTCCCGCAGGAACGACGTGAACGCCTTTCCCCCAGACAAGACCATTCTTTCCGAGACGTCCGGCCCACGGTTGGCTCACAGCTTGCCACTTACCGTTATTTTTCTCATGAAAATTGAGCGTGACTTGAGAGCTATCCCAGTCCGCCGCGATCCCGACGAGGCACTGAGTGGAATTGGCAGGCAACTCGAATGCCCTTGTCGGAAGCATCGTGATTAAGGCCATGAGGAGGATTTTGTAAATCATTGGCGGTTATCGTTTTTGGTGATCGGTCAGCGTCGCTCTCACATCACCGATGAAAATATTCGCTGTAACGCCAAGCGCCGGGGTGCTTGCCCGATGAATCCAACCCTTG
>JANORE010000037.1:0-5846 GCA_031415155.1 Akkermansiaceae bacterium
GGTTGGCGAACAACTCCGCTATGTCGCCGAAGTGGATGGCCGCTGGGTCGCCTTGCTGAGCTGGAGTGCTGCGGCCAACCACCTCAAGGATCGCGAACAATGGCTCGGCTGGAACATCTCCCAACGCCGCCGCCGCCTCGCACTCGTCGCCAACAACGCCAGATACCTCATCCTGCCCGGCCCAGACTGTCCCAACCTCGCCAGCCGCGTGCTCGCTCTCTGCTGCGACCGCCTCGCCGACGATTGGCAGCAAGCCTACGGCCACCCCGTGCTCGTCGCCGAGAGCTTCGTCGATTGCCAATTATTCCGCGGCACCTGTTATAAAGCCCAAGGCTGGAAATTGTTAGGTGAAACCCAAGGCAGCGGCCGCAATCGCCAAGATTACTACACCACCCACGGTCGGCCCAAGCAACTCTGGGTGCGCGAACTCCGCCCCCAAGCCCGCGCCATACTCAGTGCCGAGCGCCTACCCAGCGACCTCCAACACGTCGAAGACGCCGTCATCCCTCGTTGTGATGCCACGGTCAGCGAGCTCCGCCAGCTCATGGTATTATGCCGCCAGATTCCCGATTGGCGGGGGAAAAAAGGCCGCGACTACCTATTGCCCTGCCTACTCACCATCATGGTCATGGCCACTCTATCAGGTATCGTTCGTGGCCAACGCGATCTTGCAGCCTTCGCCGCCAAGCTCACCCAGTCGCAACTCCGCGCCCTCAGCAGCTACCGCAAACGCAGCGGCGAAAGAGACTATCCCAAGGAAACCACCTTCCAGCGCATCCTCGCCAAGCTCGATGCCGCAGCCTTCGAGCACATTCTCATCCAGTGGGAAATCCAACGCGCCGGGCAAGTGATCGAAGACGATCAAATCGCCATCGACGGCAAGGCCCAACGCGGCAGCACCCCGCACGTCGCGGATGAGCAAAAGGCCCAGTTAGTCAGCGCCCAGAGCCAACCCTCCGGTCGAGTGCTAGGCACCGTCGCCGTCGAGCACAAGAGCAACGAAATCCCGGCTGCTAGAAAATTGTTAGAAAAACTCGGCCCGCTCGACGGCAAGCTCCTCATGTTAGACGCCCTCCATCCCTGCCAGCAAACCCTACGGCAAGCCCATCAGGAAAACGGTGCGGATTTCCTCATCCCCGTCAAAGGCAACCACCCCGAGTTAGAAGCTCGCGCCGCCGCCTGCCTGCCAGACCGCTCGCCAGCGGTCCTTTCCCCCCTCGGGCCAGCACCCGGCCATGAACCTGCCGCCGGTGCCGTGCGTTACCGCCGCAAGCGAAGATAAAAACAACCGCTCCCGGCACGAAAAGCGTTCCCTGCGGTGGGTCGCCGCCGATGCCGAGACCCTCTGCTGCGCCCACGCCCGCTCCGTGGTAGAAATCACCCGTGAGACCACCATCTTGCGTGGTAAGAACAAGGGGAAAATCAGCATTGAGCGCATCATCTACATTTGCAGTCTTGAGCCAGACGCAGCACGCGGCGACGAGCTCTTGAATCGCATCCGCCTCTATTGGGACATTGAAAGCGGCCTCCACCAGCGGCTCGACGTCAGCGGCGGCGAAGACTCAAGTCGCGTGCGCAACCGCAATGCCATCCTGGTGTTAGGCATCCTGCGTCGCAGCGTCGTAGGGATTTTTTACCAATGGAGACGGCACCGTAAGAACCTCCGCCAATCGACCTTCAAAGACTTCCACGACGCCATGAACCGATTCAACCACCGCCAAGCCTTCGCCACCATCACCGCCCGCCACAACTGACCCCGTGCAAAAATCCGCCATGGTCAAGGGAACGCCTTATTTTTTTGGGCTTTAAATTTCTTCGAATATCCGATTAGGATCGTCGTCGAAAGAAGGCAATCGTTCGAAGCACTTTTGCAAACATACCAATCGCCATGAAATCAATCATTCATCAATTCGCCGCTGCTGCAGTCGCTATTATTTCTCTAGCCACCACTTCCCAAAGTGCAAAGGCGACGAACCTCACGCTGGATGGCTCTGGATATTACGATCTCGACGATACCGTGAATTATTACGGTGGCAGAGGTAAGAAGCAGTCTGGGAGCTATAAATATTTAGGTCGGGACTACTATCACCGAGCAGAGATCGGAATGGATCTCTTATCCAACAACTCAAAATTTCGTTCAGGTTCTTTGAGTTTTGAATTTTGGGCCATGGATTTCTTCGGTGCTGACAGTGGGGTAGTTCTCATGACGAATGGTCTCAATTCGCTCAAGGGCCGCAGAGGTTACGAGGATTTACAAACAGACGGCTACGCGATCTCCCTTGATGAGTTCCGCTACCCAGAAATCAGCCTTTGGGAGTTCACTCGTCAGGGCTGGAAATTTAGAGACGCGCTCTCCTTCTCCAGTGACGATCTTCTTTAATTTTTAATGACTTTTTAGGGTGCCGGGATTCAGCTCGTCTGGTCCCGGCATCTTTGCGTTTGGATAGATAGAAATCACTTTGGCACATGAAACCGATCATTCAGACTGTCGCAGCATTTACCATAGCCCTTGTCTTTGGGGCTTCTGGGTATTTTTTCGGTAAGAAACATTCTTCCATTTCACCGCCATCGGCACGTTCAGAATCGAGCGGAAATTCCCATGTAAGATCACCGCGAAGAGACGTGGTCAAAACGATGGATGTGAAGGAGATGCGAACGAGACTTGATGCGGAAAAAAATCCACTCACTCGCTTCAAGCTTGCCGTGGACAATCTGGATGACTGGATCAATCAGAACCCGCAGGATGCGCTGGATTGGCTCGCCAGCCAAGCACCAACGAGGCGGCGAGATGAAGTGATGCGAATGGCTCTGAAGCAGTTTGCCGAAAACGATCCAAAAGGTGCGGCGGATTGGGCGAGGAAAAATCTGTCGGGTGCGGATTTAAACAATATGCTGATCATCATCGCCGGAAAATGGGCCCGAGAAAATGGGCTCGAAGCGGCGACTTGGTTTCAGGGGCAACCTGAAAATGCCGAGAGAGATGCAGCGATGGAGACGATTTTTTTCAACTGGGCTTCCGATGAGCCGGCTGCAGCACTCGAATATCTGAAGGCGAATTCCAGCCTCGGCGATCTGTCGGCAACATTACGCAAGGCCGCATTGGCGGGTTGGGCGAAGAGTGAGCCTGAAGCAGCCGTCACAGCGAGCCTCGCTTTAAGCAAAACAAACGGTGATCTGGCGCAATTTGCCAATACCTTGGCGAATTGGGGAACCGTCGATCTCGCTGCCAGCTCACAATGGCTGTTAGATAACTTGCCTGTTGGAGATGCGCGGACTGCGGCTGCGGAAGAGCTAGCGATTATTTTCGCCCAGCAATCTCCTGAAGCAGGACTCGCATGGCTAGAGAAACTCAACTCCGGCGCGGAGCGAGATCAGGCGGCCAGCTCATTGATTGCGGAATGGTCGAGAAACGATCCTGCCGGAGCCGCGAAATGGGCGACGGATCAGAAATTGAGTGATTTATCGTCCCTAGCGATGGCAAGAATGACCCAGAATTTTATGGCGAAAAATCCGACCGAATTTCAAACGTGGCGTGCTGCTCTTTCGCCTGGTCCATTGAAAGATCAAGCCGACAAAGTCAGGTCGTATGAAGTCGCAGAAGACGAGGAGTAGCTCTCCTATTTCCCAAGCACCCAAGAAATATGAGGCGTATAAAGGTCAGGCTCTAACAAGAATGAGTCATGTCCTTTATCGGAATGCGCGATGATGTGCATGACATCGACCTTTGCGTGCTCCAGATGTTTCACCAATTCCGCTTGTTCCTCGGGATAAAAACAAAAATCGGAGTCGATCGAAAAAACCAGCCAGCGCTGACCGGCGAGAGCGGATCGCTCGAATAAATCGGCTGGCGTTTCTGCATCGCCTTCTTGGGTCGCATCATAGCGCGACCACATGTCGATGATGCGGAGATAGGTATTGGCATCGAAGCGACGGACAAATTTTTTCCCCTGATGGAGCATGTAGCTCTGGAACTGGTCTCGCACTCGATACCAAGCCAGCACGTCGTCCGGCTGGATCACATCTTGCCGCGCCCGCTTCTCGATGGTGTCGAGGTGGACGAAGGTTTTGTGAGAAATCATCCGGGCAAGGGCGAGGCCGTAGAGAGGAGCCTGGGCACCATAATAATCGCCACCGTTGAAGTGTGGATCATTTTCGATCGCGAGGATTTGCTCGAAGTTAATCAGACGATTCAGCACCGTAGTCTTAAATCCTGAAGCGACAGTGATCACATTTTGCACGCGTTCTGGAAGTCGAGTCGCAAAGGTGAGCGCGACTAATCCGCCGACGGAAGGTCCGATGACGGCGTGCAGTTTGTTGATTTTCAACTCATCTAACAAACGAGCGAAAACCTCGACTTGGTCTGCTGCAGATACGGATGGGAAGGAGGAACCCCACGGTTTTCCCGTCGCTTGATTGACCGAAGAAGGACCGGTGCTGCCGTAACAACCACCCAGGTAGTTCGGGCAAATCACGAAATATTGATTCGTGTCGATCGCCTTGCCTGGACCGATCATTGGCTCCCACCAACCATCATGAAGTTCTGGCTGCCAAAGCTCGTCGACGCCCTCGATCTCTGGATTCCACCCCGCCGCGTGTTGAGAACCAGACAAGGCATGGAACAGAAAAATCGCGTTGCTGCACTCAGCATTGAGCTCGCCCCAGGCTTCATAAGCGACCGTCACTTCTGGAAGTTGACTTCCATCGCGTAACTGGATCGGTTCAGCGAGGCTTCCTGTTTGGAAAAATTGGGTGCGAGTCGTTACAGGCATTTGCGAATCCTAAGCAGCGTCTCGGCAGCAAGGCAAGGGCGAGATCGAAGACGATTTCAGCCTCGCTTTCGCCGTTACTGACTCTTTCTTAAAATGTTATTTTTCTCGTCCAGAAGCAAATTGGTCGAAATTACCGGCTTCTCGGAAAGGGCAAAGGCCATGATCGCGACTCGCTCACCAGCCTTGATCAGATGAGCCGCGCCGCCGTTGATCATGATGTGGCCGGTACCGGGCTTACCCGCCAACACATAAGTTTCTAGGCGATTTCCTGTCGTGATTGAGGCGACGAGCACCTTTTCTCCAGCCCATAAATCCGCAGCAGCCATCAAATCGGTCGGAATCTCGATGCTGCCTTCATATTCCACATCCGAGCCAGTGATCATGGCGCGGTGTAGCTTTGATTTTAGAACCTCACGGAACATGGCGGAAACAAATCCCTCCCCGCCCCCGCGTCAAGCGCCAAGAACTCGGACAATGGAAATGGGCTGCTGGGACGCGATGTGAGAATCCATTTCCAGATGGAATCGGGACAAAAAGGTAAAGTTTCTGTATTGAAATTGACCCGAGTTGTCGCTGCAGTGAAGGTTCCGCCCGTGCGTTCGATTTTAATCACTGGTGGAAATGGCGGACTCGGCCTCGGCATCGCCCGCTATTTCCTCGATCATGATTCCGAAGCTAAGGTCTGGCTCGGCGTCCGGGCGAACCGCGCCGACGCAGAAATCCTCGCGACCGAATCTGGTGAACGCTGCCGTCTGATCCATCTCGAAGTCACGAATCCCGAAGCTTGGAAAACAGCAATCGCACACATTACCGAAACCGATGGCCGCCTGGATGTGCTGATCAACAACGCGGGAATGCACCGGGATTGCTTGCTCGCTGCGATGCCAGACGAGGCGTGGCATTCGGTGATTTCCGCCAATCTGGATGCCGTTTTCCATGGTTGCCGCGCGGTGATCACACCGATGATGCGTCAGCGCTTTGGCCGGATCGTGAATATTTCCTCGCTCAGCGCCATTCTCCCGCCACTCGGCCAGACAAATTACGCCGCCGCCAAGGCCGGAGTCGTCGCGCTGAGTC
>JANORE010000038.1:0-4823 GCA_031415155.1 Akkermansiaceae bacterium
CTGCGATGGGAGATCGTCACGAGATTTTACCTCGATCAATTCATAGGAATTATTTTCATCCCGGATTGCATTTTTTCGTGGTCCGGTTTCAGACAAATACATGCAGGAAGGTAGAATCAGACATAGAAATAGAGCGAGAGCGCTGACTAAAGGACGGTCTTTTAACATTGGAAACTTTGAAATCGCACTAAGATTAAGAAATGTCGAGTCGATTGAAAACCCGCTGAAGATGGATTCTTGAAGATGTTTTTAGGCGAGCTGTCAAGCCCTGCGGCTTAAAGCCAGATTAGCCTCCCAATAGGAAGTTCGATATTCTTTCAACGGATAGCGATCATTCGCTATTTCTCCAGCCGGATCGCGGTGGATCTGCCGTGGGCGTGCAGACCTTCGATGCGGGCGAATTCCTCAACGACAGACAGCGATTTCTTCACCGAACTCTTATCGAGGCGGACAATGCTGGTGCGGCGTTGAAATTGGTCCGCGCGGATGCCGGAAAACGATCGACCTGAGCCGCCAGTGGGCAGGGTGTGGCTCGGGCCAGCGAGGAAATCTCCGACCGCGACCGGGGAGTCATTTCCAAGATAAATTGCCCCAGCGGTGCGGATCTTCGGTAGCCAATATGCTTCATCTTCAGTAATTAAGGACAAATGTTCGGGAGCGAAATCATTACAAATTGTGACTCCCTCTTCGAAGGATTTCACATGAAGGAGAAAAGTGCCGTTTTTGAGAACTTCTCTAATGATTTCCGCACGCGGCAGGGTCTTGAGCTGTTGCTCAATGGCTTTGACGACCTTGGTGAGAAGAGCTTTGGAATCCGTCGCGAAGCCGACTGTGCTGTCCCCTCCGTGCTCGGCTTGGGCGAGGAGATCGGCAGCGATAAAATGTGGATTCCCCGTCTTATCTGCGAGAATGAGAATTTCGCTCGGCCCGGGAAGGAGGTCGATGGAAACGGCACCGACAAGTTGGCGTTTCGCCTCGACGACGAACGTATTTCCTGGGCCAAAAATGCGAGCTACTGGCCGGATCGACTTCGTTCCTAGAGCCAGAGCCGCGATGGCTTGAGCACCGCCGACTTTGATGGCCTCGGTCACGCCAGCAGCTTTGAGTGCGTAGAGGAGCGCGGGATTTACCGAGCCATCTTGACCGCACGGAGTGGCGGCGAGGATCTCCGGCACGCCGGCGGCTTGAGCGAATCCAGCGGTCATCAGCGCGGTGGAAACGAGTGGGGCTTTACCGCCGGGGACGTAAACTCCCACTCGGTCCAACGGCGTGAAACGCTCGCCAACCATGGCTCCTTCGGCATTTTTTGCCGACCAATCTTTCCGCAAACTCCGTTTCGCGAAGGCGTGGATATTTTTCAAACTGCGAGCAACTGCGATCTTTGTTTCAGCGGTGACGGCTTTCTCTGCGGCGGAAAATTCTGCATCACTGACGAAAAGCGTCTTCGCGTTGAGCGTCGCGCCATCAAAGCGTTTTGTCAGAGTAAATAAGGCTTCATCGCCTTTGGTTGCGACGTCAGTGATGATTTCAGAGACAAGATCGCGGACTCCTGGCTCTGGTAAAGCGCGGCGATTGAGACGGCGGGTAAATGGCGTGTAGCCGGGATCAAGGTAGCTTAGAATTTTCATGCCTGTCATTTCTGGGGCAACTGTGGATGCAAATTACAAGTTCGCCAAGTCCGATCCATGTCTGGACTCCCCCCCGTGTTGCCCCACGCATCGCCCCGCACGTAAAAACCGCATCTCAAGTCATCGGTGCCGAGTTGGCAGGCTTATTCATTCTCATTTCTGTTCTCGTGATCTACTTTCCCCATATTTAGAGGCTGTGGAAGTATCGTAAAACTACGAGCACCGTCGATTTTAAAGATTCATCATCAAAAATTCTAGTTGCTGAAAGTTAATTCATTGAAGTGCTTTACTGTATTTCAATTCGTTCCTTTATGTCACTTACGCACTCCGCGCTCTCTCTGGTTCTCTTCTCCGCCGTCTATACTGCCGCCGCCGAGACACTCGACTCTTCTTCAAGCGTCTGGTTCGCAGCACCGGGAAAGTCTTTTCACGAGTCATCCGTGATCGGGAATGGCAGGCTTGGAGCGATGGATTTCGGCGGCGTGGAAGAGGATCGGATTGTTCTCAATGAATCCTCGATGTGGTCAGGCGGGCCATACGAGGCGAACAAATATGACGCTTTCAAATGCCTGCCGGAAGTGCGTGAAAAACTTTTCGCTGGCGACATTGGCGGAGCATCTGCCGCGCTGACTAACGGTTTCCGCTACGCCGACGGCATCCAAGGCTGGGCGGATACTAGTCAGTTCGGTTGTTATCAGATTCTTGGTGATTTGACGCTGGGGGCAGAGACTGGCTTTAAATTAACCTCTCCCAGCGGTCACGCCAGTGGTGATGGCAAGACCATTAGTAGCTCTGTGGATGACAACCCCCAAACGAAATGGTGCGTCCAGGATGCTGGCACTTCCGTGAGTTGGCAGAGAGTCTTACCGACAGCGCAGACCGTCACGTCTTACTCGTTAACCAGTGCTGATGACGTGCCAACGCGCGATCCGCAAGTATGGTTACTCGAGGGTTCGAACGACGGCAAGGTGTGGACGACACTGGATCGGAAAACGCTTGATCAACCTTTTGAAAATCGACTGCAGGCGAAGAAATTCGAGATTAAAGTACCTGGAAGCTATCAATTTTATAAGTTCACCTTCACGCCGCGCGATCATCATTTCCAAGTAGCGGAAATTTCGCTGGATGGAATCCAAACCTCAGAGGTTATCAGTGCGGACTACCGGCGCGAACTGAACTTGATGACCGGAGTGGCGTCCACTCGCTACACGAAGGATGGCGTGACGTTCATGCGCGAGCTGGTTGCCTCTAAGCAGGATGAGGTGATCGCCATCCGCATCAAGGCGAGCAAGCCGGGTGCGCTTTCATTCATCGCCGCGCTTTCCCGGGAAAGGAACGCTGCCACCCGTGCGGATGGAGCGGTGCTCGTGTTGGAAGGACAACTGCCCTTCAATCAACCGGGCGGCGGTGGTGAAGGTGTGCGCTATCAGGCGTTGCTCGGGGTGAATGTGAAGGGCGGAAAAACGACGACTACCGAAAAGAGACTTGAAATCCAAGGCGCGGATGAAGTGATGCTAGTCGTTTCAGCCGGGACAAATTTATACGACAAGGATTATGTTTCCAGCACCAAGCAGCGGCTCGCTGCGGCACTTGGTAAATCCTTCGAGGCTCTGCGCGAGGCCGCAGTGGCCGATCACCGACGCTACATGGATCGCTGCCGCCTCACCCTGCCGGAAGGCCCAAACGCCGCCTTACCAACTCCGGAACGCGTGCGTCTTAACGAGCAGGCACCGGACCCGTCGTTAGCAGCTTTGTATTTCCAATTTGGCCGCTATCTCATGGTGGCTGGTTCACGTCCAGACTCGCAATTACCCACCAACCTCCAAGGCATCTGGGCGGAAGAATATTCCACACCGTGGAATGGTGATTTCCATACGAATATTAACTTACAGATGAACTACTGGCCGGCTGAAGTTGCGAATCTAGCAGACTGCCACGCACCCTTGTTCCGGTTTCTGAAGGGGATGATGAAGGAAGGCGAAAAAACCGCGAAAGCCTACTACGATGCACCCGGCTGGATGGCCAACCACACCCAGAACCCATGGTTCGAGACCGCGCCCAGCTATTTGCCTGCATGCATCGGGCCGACCAGCGGCGCATGGCTGGCCCAGCACATCTGGACGCACTACCAGTTCACGAACGACAAGGAGTTTCTCCGTGAGTTCTATCCCGTTCTACGTGGTGCAGCGGAATTCTGCACCGCAGTGCTCGTGGAAGATCCCCAAAGTCATGTGCTCGTGTTAGCCCCGTCGAACTCGCCGGAAAATTCTTACCGTTTCACCGACCCAGCCGGGAAAAAACAAACCACCGCCCTGTGCGTTGGCGCGACCTACGACAGCCAAATCATCTGCGGTTTGCTAACCGCCACCGCAGAAGCGGCACGCGTCCTTGGTCACGACGCCGACTTCGCGGACAAGCTCGACGCCACCTGCGCCCGCCTTTCGCCCACCCGCGTCAATGCCGAGGGCCGCATCATGGAATGGCAGGAAGACTTCGAGGAAACGGAGATCCACCATCGCCACAGCTCGCACCTGTGGGGCTTATATCCCGGCGATGAAATCAGCCCGAAAACTCCCGAGCTATACCGCGGGGCACGCTTGTCGTTAGAGCGGCGCGGCGATGACTCGACCGGCTGGTCCATGGCCTGGAAGGCAAACTTCTGGGCGCGCCTCGGCGATGGCGATCGGGCGAATAAGCTGATGGCGATGCTCATCGGGCGCGGTTCTGCAAACCTGATGTGCATGCACCCGCCCTTCCAGATCGACGGCAACTTCGGCGGCTGTGCAGCAGTGGCTGAGATGCTGGTCCAAAGCCACGCTGGTGAGATCGTGCTCCTGCCTGCATTGCCTGCGAGTTGGGCCAGCGGTAAAGTCACCGGCCTCCGCGCTCGTGGCGATTTCACCGTGGATATCGAGTGGAAAGACGGGAAAGTCACGAACTATAAGATCGCCTCGAAGAGCGGGCAAACGGCAAAAGTGCGAGTGAATGGTGAGTTGATTCGGGTCAAATCAGGCAGCTAGAAAGAGCCGTTCGGCGGATCAATCGGTGAGTCATCGCCCCAGTATTTAAGGAGATAAGCACCAGAACCCGCGCTGCGCTGGAGTGTGGAAAGTAGAGTAACTTGGGCTTGCTCGCGCAGGTGAGTTGTGGAAATTTTCTCTTCTGCCGCAGGGCGTAGGCCGGAAAACCAATGGT
>JANORE010000039.1:0-2862 GCA_031415155.1 Akkermansiaceae bacterium
TATGACCGCGTGCCCGGCGTGACCGACGTCGTTTCCGGCTACACCGGCGGCAAAGAAAAAAACCCGACCTACGAGCAAGTCGGCGCGGGGAAAACCGGACATTGCGAGGCGGTGGAAATCACCTACGACGCCGAGAAAACGAGTTACGCCAAGCTCCTTGAGGTTTTCTGGAAAAGCCACGATCCCACCGACGGACGCGGCGTGGCCCCGGACTTCGGCAAGCAATACCGCTCCGCCCTATTTTTCCGCACTCCTGAGGAGAAGAGTGTCATCGAGAATTCCAAGGCTGCCGTGGAAAAACGCCTCGGCAAGCCAGTGGCCTCACAAATCGTTTCCTTTGAGAAATTCTATCCCGCAGAAGCTTATCACCAGGATTATGTGAAAATCCATCCCGACAACTCCTACGTGAAAAACGTCTCAATCCCCCGCCTCATCGAAGCAGGTTTTAAAAAATGAATTCGATGCCTCGCAGCATCTCTAGCGGTTCATCAACTTCAAGCCCCACCAAATGAGAGTGCCAGTGGCAGCTAGAAGAAGGATCAACAGCAGCAAGCTCCGGCTTTGATCGCGATGGATATTGGTGACTTGACCTCGTGAGACCAGTTGGTCGTGTTCATTTCTACGTCTCCGCTCTTCGATTTCCGCGAGTGGCGGCATGGTGCATTCCCGGTCCCGCTGTTCTTGGGCGAGTTTCTTCGGAATTTTTGAAAACTCTTGCTGACGCAGAAGGAGTTGCTGCTCAGCTTCGCGCAGTTGGCTCAGTTCTAAATCTTCCTTCAGAAGGGTGCTGCGACTCATGGCTCAGATGGTGCAAGAAATATGGCTTATTTAGCAAGATAGATCAGCAGAGCCACGCCACCGAGAACGATGATCGGGAAATTAAAGGCAAAACCATTTCGCAAATTCACCATAAACTCGGAGTGACTTAAGCTACCACGATGAGTGGCCCGGCTGCGTTTGGAAGCACTCCCGAAAATGGTTCCGCTGCGGGAGTTCTCGAAATGAGCCGCGGCTTGATCATATTCGTCTGCTGCGATGTCCACCGCCATGGAGGCTCTTTCGAGTTTATCGGACAGATTGTCCCGCGTCCATGTCTCTGGATTGAACTTTTGAATCTTGTCGAGGTGAGCGGCGAAGCAAACTCGGCATTGCTCGAGATCCTCGGTTTCTTGGCGCATCTCGAAGAGTCCGCGGTCGATGAGAGTGAGCGACGAGGTGAGTTTTTCGGTGAGTTCGATTTGTTGTGAAAGAAAAGTCCGCTTGCGACTGGTCAGTTCTTCGAGTTCGCCTTTTTTACGTTCCAACTCTTCGCGTTGGAGCTGGATACGCTCAAGCTCCTCTTGTGCATCCTTCAGCTTGCGGTCGTAGTCATCCTCGCGGGGAGAGCTTGAGCTAGAAGGCATTTCCATTTGCTTCGAGCGAATCTTGATGTGATGGGTATGTTCTCCGGAAGTAGCCATAAAAGTATATGCAGTGAATTAGATAAAGTTCCTTTAACTTGAATCATTTATTTGATCCAGCTAAATATTTCATATTTGTTTACTAATTTTCCTCATCCTCATTTATTTTTAAAAGCTTTGGCCCTTTCGGGGTGGAGGTTTTGATTCGCGGCCAAGGCGCGCCCCGTCGGTGATTTCTTATTTTTACGAATGACCGATGGTGGTCCAGCGGCGACTAGATTTCCGCCGTGAATCCCGCCGCCGGGACCGAGCTCGATGACCCAGTCGGCAGCGGAAATAACATCCAGATGATGCTCCACCACCAGCACGCTGTGACCCGCATCTCGTAATTTGAAAAAGGCGGTGAGCAGCCGCTCCACATCACCGAAGTGCAGCCCAGTCGTAGGCTCATCGAAGAGATAAAGCGTGTGCGGCGCTTGCGGTCTTGCCAGCTCGACGGCTAATTTCAGGCGTTGCGCCTCGCCGCCAGAAAGCGTGTTGGCAGGTTGCCCGAGTTGCAAATATCCCAGTCCCAAATCTTCGAGGATCTCCAAGATATGGTGGATCTTAGGAATCGGTCGGAAAAATTGCCGCGCCTCTGTGACAGGGAGATCAAGCACGTCTGCGATCGACTTGCTTTTATAAGTCACCTCCAAGGTCTCACGATTGAAGCGCCGCCCGTGGCAAGCCGGGCATGGCACCCAAGCATCGGGTAAAAAGTGCATTTCGATCTTCAGGCGGCCATTTCCTTGGCAACGCTCGCACCGCCCGCCTGCGGCATTGAAGCTGAAACGTCCCGCTCCATAGCCTCGTTGTTTGGAGAGATTGAGCTTGGTGAAAAGATCTCGCACGAGATCGAAAATCCCGGTGAAAGTCGCGGGATTCGAGCGCGGGCTACGACCAATTGGCGATTGATCCGCGACCACGCATTTTTCGATGAGGCTCAAGCCATGGATCCCATCGTGCTTACCTGGAACCTCGCCTGAGCCGTGGAAATGCCGGGCCAAGGCACGGCGTAAAATATCATCCGCGAGCGTGGATTTCCCACTGCCACTTGGTCCGCTTAAACAAACCACTTTCCCCAACGGAATGGTGACGTCGAGGTTCTTTAAATTGTGTTCACTTGCTCCACGGATGACTAACTCACCCATCGTTTTGTGAGGCGATGGATTCCATCGAGCAGGCCGAGTCTCTCCCCGCAGCCACTCACCCGTCGGTGAAATGATTTCCGCAGGGACGCCTGCCGCCATGACTGAACCACCCGCGACGCCTGCGCCTGGCCCCATATCGATCAACCAGTCCGCCGCACGAATCATTTCCTCATCGTGTTCTACGACGACCACCGTATTTCCTAAATCTCGTAACCGGGTCAGCGCCCCGATCAACCGTGCGGTATCCGCAGCGTGCAGGCCGATGCTCGCGG
>JANORE010000040.1:0-6088 GCA_031415155.1 Akkermansiaceae bacterium
CGATTCTTACCGCGACCGGATCGTCGAGTATTTGATCGAAGGCTACCGATCCGGCATCACGCCCAACCCAGATGTATGGTGCAATCGAGAGATGAAATTCGGCGTATTTCTCGACTATGCTTTATCGCAAGGATTCGAGCATGTGGCGACCGGCCACTATGCCCGGCGGCGGACTTTGAGCGATGGTTCCGCAGTCATTTTACGCGGTGCAGACCCGAACAAAGATCAGAGTTATTTTTTATCGCTGATGACCCAGCATCAAGCCGCGCACGCGCTTTTCCCGACAGGGGAAATGCTCAAGCCAGAAGTCCGTGACGTCGCACGTCGCTTTCATTTACCCGTCGCAGAAAAGAAAGACAGCCAAGGAATTTGCTTTCTAGGACAAGTAAAAATGAGCGATTTCTTGCGGCATTATGTCGCAGACACGCCAGGCGAAATCATCGACGCATCCGGTAACGTGTTAGGCGAACATCGCGGCCTGCATCTTTACACGCTCGGCCAGCGGAAAGGCCACGGCGTCGCCTCGCCGCGTGATGGCATGGCCTACGTCGTCGTGGGGAAAAATGCGAACAAAAACCAATTGATCGTCGGCTGGGACACGCCTGAATCCCAAGGGCTTTACGCGCAGCGATGCACCGTCGGCACACTCTCCATCCTGAATGAAGGCTTCGACACCCCCCGCATGGTCGAAGCCCAGCCCAGATACCGCGCCAAGGCAGAACCGGCGATGCTAGAGCCTCTCGATGGCCGCACGATCCAACTCAAATTTCAGCGCCCGCAACGAGCAATCGCCGCCGGACAGATTTGTGCATTTTACGAAGGTGGTCGCCTGCTAGGCGGCGGTGTTTTTGAAAGTGTCGGGTAGTTCCCGCGCTTCAATCTCCTCCTCCGCAACCTCCCCCTCCGCAGCCACCTCCTCCAGAATCTCCTCCTCCAGAATCTCCGCCCCCAGAACCTCCTCCTCCGCTGTCTCCACTGCTGTAACCGCCACTGTCATATCCACCAAAGCCCATTCCAACTCCAGAACTGTTGTCACCACGGTGGTTGCGGCGGCCAACACGACGACGACTGTGCCCACCTGAGCCACCGAGACCTCCTCCTCCATTTCCTTTGGCGATTTGGACGACGACGAAAACGGCACCGATGACTAAACCCAAGAACACCAAGGTGAAGAAAATTGTCCCAAGCAGTTCTGTCAAATTTCCACCCGATCCACTAAGTCCACAGGCGACGAGAAGGGGCATCGCTACCATTGAAATGACCGCCACATAAGTCAGATTTCTAACATTTGATTTTCTGAAATACCAAAAGTCGCGATCACTGAGCCAAACTGGATTGCCTGATTTTTTGAAACGCTCTTTCACATCAGGCCAAACATCTGCTGGCGGCAGCGTGCCAAATTCCTCTTGATACCTTTGAAGCGTATCCAAGTAAGCTTGATGAAATTTTGAATCTTCTGCTTTACCACCTTTGGTCGGCTCGTGATGGATTTCCTTACCAACTAGCTCATGGCAAAAATCATTCCAATAAGATCGGGTATAGCAAAGATGCAAATGCCAAGCCTGATCAATATCGGTAGAAGGAGTGATGAGAAAATCCGATGTAGCCATCAAATACAGAAACTTCTGATACTCTCGCGTTACTTTTTCCGCGTGTTGGATGTGCCACAAATTCTCTCGGCTCAGCCTTTTTGTGAATGAAAAGCTATCCTCATGACTAAAAATCCTGAGTGATTGAATCGAATCAAATAGGTGACAGTTTTTCATTTTATGGATTCTTACCGCTTCTTGAGTCGTGATCTGAAATCCTCCCACCTCCGATTGATTTCACACCTCAGAATGCAGTGCTCGATAAGCGTGATACCATCGCTTCTCCCGCACGTTCGCAGGCTTCCGGGAGCGCACTGTTGCGAGCCGTTTGAAGATTCGACGAGGCGGATAACTCACTACTTCCGGAGGATTTCCCGGAGGCCAACACCTTCGTCGGGTCTTTCGCATCCAGCAATTTCCACTCGATCGTCACCGTGTTAGAAAGCTCTTCTGGCAACAGAGTGTCCAGCCGGGTTCCGCGGACGGTTGAATATTTGATCTCACCAATCTTTGCTTCGAGCACCGCATCCGCCTGATCGAATTTACCAATCTGATAAGCACCGTCTTGGACGATTGCATGGATGACGGCAGAAGTGGCGATGACCTCGGCCTTCGGATGCAAAGTGGAATTTGAAAACATCGGCACGGCGATGCTTTTGACATGACTCAATGAGGCGGGCTTGGTGTCGCCTAGCCGATAGCCCGCACAAGAAACGAGAAGGATTGTCGGGGCGAGCAGAGTGAAAAATTTCATCAGAGAAAATCGGGTGAAAATTACTCGCCAAGCTCTTTCAGACGGGCACGGGCTTGATCATGCAAGCGGCCAGACTTCGCTCGTCTCATAATGTCGCGGTAGTAAACTTTGGCCGATTCCGTCTTGCCCGTTTTCTGATAGAACTCCGCGATGTCATAGGACCGCTGAAGATCACGACCGCCTAGATTGGAGACCAGCTTACGCGCCTCCGCATTGCGCGAGTGGCCGGGATATTGGATGAGGTAATCATTAAAAGCTTCACTGGCGAGATCGAGATTTCCTTGGCTTTGGTTTCCGCGATCTGCCTCGGCGGTTAAAATCACGCCGATGCGGAAAAGTGCTTCAGGAGCCTCACCACTTGAAGGCTGGTCGCTCACGAGCTGGCGATAAGCGGCGATTGCTTCTTTGGATTTTTTCTTCCCTTCGTAAAGTTGGCCAATCGAGAATTGCGCTCTGGATGCGGTCGCTGATTTCGGCGCGTTGTCTCTGACTTTACCTAGCATCCCTACCGTTTTCTCAAGCGACAGCTTCGTTTTCAGTCCAAGCATGTTCGATTTCACATCCCCATCGGCTGCGGATTGCGCCATCGCAGCTTGGCGATTCAGCGCGGTGGTATAGAGTCCACTTCCTTGGAAACGAGAGAGGAATTGATCGTATGCCTCGAAGGATTTTAAAACATCCCCTTCTTTTTCCAGCAGTTGCGCTTGGCGGAAGCGGGCTTGCGGGGCCGATGGGGCGAAGGGAAAACGCGTAGCGGTTTGATCGTAGAGCTTGATTGCCTTACCGGATTTTCCGGAATCATCCGCTTGCTTAGCCTTCTGATAGAAGGCCTCACCTTCATTGGCAGCGTTTTGGGTATTTCCCGCCATGATCGGCAGATCGGGATCTGGGCCGCAAGAGCTGAGATAAAGCACCGAAGCCGAAAGAAATACACTAGCCATTACCCGCGAGGTCATGTGCGAAAGCATAGAAGGCAGATGGGAGTGTGAAAGCGCAAAATGATCAAGAGCAACGAGCTTAACGCCCGACCTGAATCATCACGCGCCTAATTTCGAGGAGTCGTCTTTCGGCGCACGGATCATTTTCTCGATGCCGTATTTCGTGACGAGATTGCTGCCACGGCCTTTGATTCTGAACTCGGCGAAATGGAGTAGCCGGATTGAATTTCGTTTTTGAAAATAGGTTGGCATGGTCAACGCGATTGATTGGCGTTACGACTAGGCGATCTCTTTGAATACAACCCCGCATCCTTTGATTTATTCCGATTCGATTTAATAAGCTTCGCAAGTCTTGGTGAGATGAGGATTAACTGCTCAGCCCGTAACAAGTCCCATCGAATGGCGATGAACTCGCGGGAATCGTTAACTCCGATGCGTTGCTCGAACGAATAGGCCGATTTCCCCCGACATCGAAGCAAAAGGATTTCTCTATAATTTCGGTCAGCTTTAAAAATCACGCTTTAAAAATCATGTTTTCTGAGAGTTTTTGATGCCCAAATGAATCCAAGGCAGCCCGCGAAATACCGAGCCCATCGCCGAGCCGCTAGGCCGCAAAAAGAGGACGTGACGGAGTTAAAAAATCGGTAGTTTTTGACATTGATGATTGGGACACCGTTGATTAAAATTTGTCACTTATACGATATCTAATTTTAGTAAACCATCAATAGCAATCTGGTCATTCGGATCAAGCGAAATTACTCGTTTGAAGGATCGATAGGCTCCTTCCCAATAGCCACTATTAAAATAAGCTACACCAAGTGCGCGGAGAGCCAGTAAGTATTTTTGATCGATAGTCACAGCTGCGATCAAATATGGAATCGCCTCCTCAGATCGATTTAGCAGATTCAACATTTCTCCAGCACCCCGAAAAGAAATCGGATCAGTCTCATTCAAATTTATAGCCCTCACATAATTTTCAAAGGCATCTGCAAATTCACCTTTATTCCAGTGTGCAAGTGCTAAGTTATTATATGCTACGTAATCCGGGCCAACACTTAGAATATTTTTATACACAAGAATAGCTTCGTCGTATTTTCCAATTTCCAATAGTGCATCTACTCGCATGTGCTGCATACTCATCAATCGCTCGTCGATAAAAATGAAATCCCTGCCTTCAGCGATATTTATAAAATTGAGAACATCCTGCATCCTTCCCTTTTTATGCAAATGGCAAGCAATCTTGAAGACGGACTTTTCATCCGTTTTCCAAATTTTGTCACTTTCCATAATCTTCAATGTTTCAAGTGGATCGGAGATTATTAAATCTAGGTTATCAGTAATTTCAGATGTGTTCATGGCCTTTCAAAATAGAAAAGGATTGTCTTTATCATAATTATCTTTCGGGCGCATCAAATTGAAGTCTTTATTTTTATGTATTGCGTCTTTTGCTTTTCCCCAAGCATCTTTGATATTTTTAGGATCACTTTTTTTGCTTATTTGGCCCTTTTCCTCGAAAGGGATCCGTATCTTCGCCTCCCATCTCATCTGGCTTCTTATCGCGTGTCCGTTCCTTGTATCCGTCTGATTCGCCTGTGTTTTAGCTCTGATAAAAAATATAAACGGACCGAAATAATACAAGAATTTTGAGATGTTTGAAAAAATACAGTTGCGCGGCTGTGAAGGATACCTTGATTTACTTTTAGTTATGAAAATTTATTATGCAATCGGACTGATAGTCGCTGCCGTAATAGTCACCGTTATCGTCGAGGAATCTCGCATCTCAGCACTACGACAGGATTTAAAAACAGCAATAGCCACTGAAACAACCACAACTTCAAAAACAGTGATCGTCGCCGCGTCAGATTCCTACGAAGCGCAAGCCACACCACTGAGGACCAAGAGCCGTCCCGACAAAGCACCTACTACCACGCTCAAGGAAGCGGCTTCGCTTAAGGAAGCTGACACAGAGGAGGAATCCTTCGCCAAAACTGCTCGCAAGATGTGGGATAACCCCGCCGGAAAATCCATGATGAACCAAGGCGTAAAGATGGCTGTCGGAATGATCTATCAGGATTTCATCGACGACTTAAACCTGACCAAAGACGAGGGGGATTACTTGAAGAACTTGTTAGGAAAAGAGATGAGTGATCAACAGGAAATCGGGATGAAACTGCTAGGAGCCACCAAAGAGGAGCGAGATGCTCTCGTCGAAGAAATGGGAAAGCGTGCCAAGGAGAACGAAGCGGAGATCGAAAAATTTCTCAATAGCGAGGAAGACGTCAAAGCATTCACTAATTACAAAAATCACCTACCCGAGCGCCAACAACTCGATGGCATTCGCGCCGCGATGACCGGCAAAGGTGTGCCGCTTGATGCGGATCTGGAAACCAAACTGGTAGATGCCATGTATCGTGCCAGAACAGAAGCTAACACCCCGGATCTTTCCGGGCCCAATGGAATCACTGAAATGGCTAAGGGAAACATCGTCGAAACGTACGAGAAAAGCTGGGAGATTCAGCAGCAAACATTGCGAGCTGAGACATCGAAAATTCTCAACAAAACACAGCTTGCAGCGTTTGAGGAGTATCAAAAACAAGTAAAGGAAATGCAGTTGATGGGACTTAAGATGGCTGAAAAGATGATGCCAGACCTCAAAGAGGTGATCAACGCGCCTGAGAAAAAGGTGGATTTTAAATAAAGCTATACTGCCGCGCACGATGATTTGTGGAAATGATACCGTCGCTCAAAGGGTTGCCCCAACGGGGCAAAATGCGATAGCCCAGGGCATCGCCCTGGGTAGAGAAATC
>JANORE010000041.1:0-9002 GCA_031415155.1 Akkermansiaceae bacterium
AGGAGTGAAAAGAACGGGCACCTTGTATTCTTGGGTGGCTGGAATGTCGATCTTGTCGATGCCGATGCCGTATTTAGAAATCACCTTCAATCGTGGCAAGGACTTCTCAAGGACTGCACGGGTGATGCTGTCATCGCCGCAGAGAAAGGCATCGAAATCACCGGCGAGTGCGAGCATCTGTGCTTCAGACAGGGGGCCGCGTTCACGGATAATTTCCCAGCCGAGGGATGCCATGAGTTCGTGATGTGGGCCGGGTGTGTCTTGGTAGCTGCAAGTCGTCAGAAGGATGCGCATGGCAGAGAAAAAAGTTAGATGGTCATGGCGTGGAAACCACCGTCCACGATCATTTCAATGCCAGTGATGAAGGAGCCTGCCTTGGGAGAGGCGAGGAGCAAGGTTGCGCCGATCAGCTCATCCGCATTTCCGAAACGTGAGGCTGGGGTCTGGCGGAGAATGTCGAGGACGCGCGACTCGTCGAGCACCTTACGATTTTGCTCAGCCGGGAAAAAGCCAGGGACGAGCGTATTGACGCGGATGTCTTTATCCGCCCATTCGCGGGCGAGATTGCGAGTGAGATTGTGAACGGCGGCCTTAGATGCGGAGTAGGTGAAGACGCGGGAGAGGGGATTCAGCCCAGAAATCGAGCCGAGGTTAATGATGGAAGCCGCCTGTGATTCATCGATGAAATATTGGCCGAAGACTTGGCAGGCACGGAAGACGGCGGAGAGATTGGTGTCGATGATGCGTTGGTATTCGTCTTCGGCAATTTCGAGAAATGGGGTGGCGGAGTTGGTGCCTGCGCCATTGATGAGGATGTCCACTTTCCCGGAGCGCGCGATGGTCGCATCTAACAAGGAATGCAAAGAGTCGCGAGAAGTGACATCGACAGGGACGAAATAACCTTTTCCGCCGTGGGATTCGATTTCCACGAGGCGTTTTTCGGCTTTTTCAGGAATGCGGCCACCGAGGACGACTTCGGCCCCGGCGCGGGCAAGTCCGACGGCCATGGTGCCGCAGAGTTCGCCAGTGCCGCCGATGATGACAGCGGTTTTTCCAGTGAGATCGAAGAGGTCTTTGAGATAAGTCGCAGTCTGCATGGGTCAACATTTGTGAGAATCCGATACGCTGCCAAGTACCGATTGCGAGTCCGTCTTTTTTAAGCAAGGCATCCGGCGAACCTAAAGCTGGCATGATTTGGTGAAAATGATCCACCCCGTCCTTCGCTCTGGTCCTACCCTGCGAATGAGTCTACGCTTCGGTCATGGATGCCTTGATTCACCATCTCGAAGAAAAACAGGAGCTGAGTTCACGCGAAGTCGAAGTGGCGGCAAATCTCTTGTTAGACCCTGCTGCTGCCGATGAAAAAAAGGAGCGACTGCTCGAAGCTCTGGCCCTCAAAGGAGAAACGCCTGCCGAGATCGCCGGCTTCGTCGAGGCTTTTCTGGCGCAAGCGGTGGACCCGCATCTGGGACTACTGCAATTAGAAGCCCCGACGCTGGATGTCTGCGGCACGGGTGGTGATCAACTCGATCTTTTCAATGTCTCGACGACGGCCATGTTCATCGCGGCTGCGGCTGGAGCGGCCATCGTCAAGCACGGAAATCGTGGCATCACCTCCAAGAGTGGTGGCGCGGATGTGCTGGAAGCTCTAGGCATTCGTATCGATGGATCGGTCGATCAATTCCGCCACTGCGTCGAGCAGGCGGGCATCGGCTTCATGTTTGCGCCGATGTATCATCCGGCTTTTAGAGCGGTGGTGAATGTCAGAAAATCTCTGGCGGCCAGAGGGGTGAAGACGATTTTTAATTTGATCGGCCCCTTACTCAATCCCGCTCGTCCCCAATGCCAACTCGTCGGCGTTTTCAGCAGTCATCTCTGCCCAGCCTTCGCTGAGATTTTACAACGCCTCGGTCGTGAAAGCGCGTGGGTCGTTCATGGCACCACCCTCGACGGCCGTTCCGTCGATGAGATCAGCCTGATGGGGTCAACTCGGATTTGTAAGGCTGGCTCGTTCCAAGACCTCGAGGATGAGGAAATTCATCCCAATGATTTCGAGATGAATCTAGCCACCGTGGAGGAATTACAAGGAGGCGATGCCAGGGCGAATGCGGTGATTCTCCAAGCAATCCTTGCGGGGACAGAAACTGGGCCGAAGCGAGATATGGTTTTGCTCAACTCCGGTGCGGCGCTGGCCTGTGCGGGTCTTGCGGATAACATGGGTGACGGCATCGAGATTTCTCGGGAAATGATTGTGAGCGGAGCTGCATTGGAACGGCTGCGGATGTTGCAGAAAGCATCGCAGCATTCGTGATGGTAGATTCTCGAATCGCGACTGCCTGCTCGGCCGTTCGCTCAATTGAAGCAGGAAGTCGCGGAAAGGGGGAGATGGGCTTGCAGCCTACGTATCACTCTGTTTTCCAAAGAAATCCGGGACTTGCACTAACCACCAAAATCGCGCAAAATGCGGGCATGACAAAATCATTCACAGCTCTATTTACCCGTGAAGATGACGGATTCGTGGCTCTTTGCCCAGAGATCGACGTTGCATCTCAAGGTGCGACAGTGGAAGACGCCAAGAAGAACCTCACCGAAGCCGTTCAGCTCTTTTTTGAGTGCGCGTCGGAGTCGGAGGTTGCCCATCGGCTTGCTGGCGAATCCTTCATTTCGTCGCTGGAGGTTCAAATTGCCTAGTCTCCCTGTTTTATCGGGTAAGGGTGTTTGTGCCATCCTCTTGTCACATGGATTCGAGAATGTAAGGCAGCGTGGAAGTCACATAATCATGCAGTGCAAGCTGCCGGATACCACAATTACCGTTCCTGTGCCGAATCACAAAGAGATACGAACTGGAACCTTGCGCTCAATCATCAGACAGAGTGGTTTGAGCATCGAAGACTTCACGGACTAAAAGAATACGAAAATGGAGAACACGCCGTGGTCGGCGATCGGCGATAACGTATCAGTTTGAATTCGGGCTTCCCTTCGCCGGTGCCACCACGATGTCGGGAAGTATCACCCCTCCAGCCGAGTTAACTTTTTTCAGGAGCTTGCCATCGCGGAATTCATCACCCAGATTCCCGGCGAAATCATGTCTGACACTACTTCATCAACCATCATCATCGGCGGGACGATCGCCATCGACCACGTCAAAACTCCTGATGCCGAGGGCGCAAATTTACTCGGTGGATCCGCCGCCTACGCCGCGCTGGCCGCTTCGTTTTTCTGCCGTCCAGTCGATCTCATCGGTATCATCGGCCATGATTTCCCGAAGGAGCATCTCGATATGCTAGAGAGTCACGGCGTGACATTGACTGGCGTGGAGCGCTCTGAAAATGAATCCTTCACATGGTCTGGCGAGTATCACTCGAACATGAATGAACGGACCACGCACCGAGTGGGACTGAATGTGTTAGAGAGTTGGCAGGTGAGAGTCCCTGCGGAGTGCGCGAATGCATCCATCGTCGTCTTGGCAAATATGTCACCCGATAATCAGCTCCAAATGCTCGCACAATGCCATGCTTCATCGCGATTCGTCGTCGCCGATACGATGGATCTGTGGATCGAAATCGCGAATGACCGTCTGCACGAAGTATTACCGCAGTTGGATCTTTTTGTCCTCAACGAAGGCGAAGCCCGTGCGCTTGCGGGCACATCCAATCTGGTGAAAGCGGGGCGCGTCTTGCTAGAAAAAGGTCCACGGAATGTCGTCGTGAAGCTCGGCGAATTCGGTGCGATGCTATTCACGGCAAATGGTGAAATTTTCCGCTGCTCGGCCTATCCTTTAGAAACACTGGCAGATCCGACGGGCGCAGGAGACACCTTCCTTGGCGGGATGGCTGGCTACCTCTCGGCGCAGGGCGGCACGTCTTATTCGAACGAGCAACTGCGCCAAGCGGTGATCCAAGGCTCGATCCTCGCCTCCTTCACCTGTGAAGCGTTCTCGACTCGTCGTTTGGAAAGCCTCGCTGCAGGCGAGCTGGACTCGAGAATCGGAGAGTTCCGCCAGCTCACCGCTTGGTAAGAAAAATCAGCTTCGCACACCTTCGTAAATTGTTACCACGCCTAAGGTGATCGGCTGCGCGTCGGTTTTCACGAACCCACAAGACTCTAACAAGCGGGTCATCGCAGTGCCAGATGGGAATGCCTCGATCGAGCCGCCGAGGTATTCATACGCGTCTTTTTGGCCGGTCAGCCAGCCAGCCATGTGAGGTAAAACGTGGTGTAAATACCAACGATACGGGCCACGTAGAATTCCACCGGGAAGTGAGAAATCGAGAATCACCAATCGCCCACCCGGCTTGAGAACTCGATTCATTTCGCGAAGCGCCGCTGGATAATCCGCCATATTACGGAGTCCGAAAGCGACCGTGACGACGTCGAATTCCTCGTCTTCGAAAGGTAACTTCAATGCATCAGCAACGATGGTTTTTAAAATTCCTCGGCTGGACGCGTGAGCCAGCATTTCCGCACAAAAGTCGGAAGCAATGACCTCGCACTGCGGGCATTGATCTTGGATTTCTAACGCGAGATCGCCCGTGCCACTGGCGACATCTAATATCCGCGCAGGCTTCCATTTTTTAATGCGAGACGTGACGACCTTGCGCCACCAAATATCCATCCCGCAACTGAGAACATGATTAGTTAAAACATAGCGATCTGCGATTCTAGCGAAGGCATCACGGACATAAACAGCATCTGGCATGTCAAGATGGGTAAACCGGATCGGCGTGTAGCCAAGCTCGAATTACGATTGATTAAGATTTATTGAATAATAAGTTTTAATGATATAAATGGCTTGTCAACGGGGATCCTTTTTAGATAGGAACTATCAACCCCCAAAACTATAAATATCAAAATATATGTTAGAAGAATTCAAAAAATTCCTATTAAGAGGGAACGTTGTCGATCTATCCACCGGGGTGATCATTGGTGCCGCATTCGGTAAAATCGTCGAAGCCTTCACTGCGGGCGTCGTCACTCCGATTCTCAATATGGTCGGTGGCGGCGGTAATGTAGGACTCATGGCTGGACCGTTCAATATCGGTGTCATCATCAGTGCCATCATCAATTTTGCGATTGTTGCGGCAGTCATATTCTTCGTCATCGTTAAGCCGGCTAATTTCCTGATGGCTAGGATGAAGAAGGAAGAAGCGGCAGCACCACCTCCAGGCCCGACACCTAGCGAAGTGCTCCTTGCCGAGATTCGTGATTCTTTGAAGAAGTAATTTTAAAACGGATCAAATTTCAAAAGCACCTGCTCGTAATTCCGGGCAGGTGCTTTTATTTTGCCAAATCCAAAAGACTGCTAGTCTCGTGAAGTGACGGTATTAAAAGGCTATCAAACATTGGAAGAAGCTCACTTGGCGAGGATGCTTCTCGGATCTGAAGAGATCGACGCACAAGTGATTGACGAAGCGATGGCTGTGATTGCGCCGCACCATTTCATCAGTTCAGGAATCCGCCTCGCGGTAGCGGATGAAGACGTTTCCCGAGCAAGGGAGATCCTCGGATTGCCAGCAATTCCCCAAGTCATCCCAAAAACAAATACCAATCCGCTGTGGCTGATGGTCGTGATCGCCGTGGCAGCTTTCACGGTATTATTTTTCGGATTTAAACATTACCAAGTATCGAAGATTGAAAGAGTTGATCAAGATCGAAACAACGACGGAAAACCCGATGAACGGACTGAATTCAATCGGCAGGGTAAACCGGTTACTTTTTATTTGGATAATAATTTCGATGGAAATTGGGACTGGAAACAGAATTTCCAAGATGGCACCCCCACTCATGCCGAGGCGGATCTAGATTTCGACAGTGTTTTCGACGCCACCGTGGTATTCAAAAATGGACTAGCGATCACAGAAACGATCCGTCCCGGCGGCGAGGGAAATCCTTTGTTTCGTCACGAATACGAACATGGTATCACCAAAGTGACTTGGTTCGATAGCGACCGCGACGGGAGTTGGGATGAACGGATCGACTACGATCCCATGGGCCGAGAAATCAAACGCTTATCGCTCAAATGATCGTTTTCACGATTCATTCTACTTCAGGGATACTTGGTCCCGTATTTTCCACACGGAAAATGGCCATAGCACCGGAAAACGGATCGCGACGTAGTCCTGAGTCCCTTCCTCCCGGAAGCCAGACTTCAGAATCCCTGCTGAAATCCCCGGCATGTGGAGCGCTCCCCACGGCACGATGATCACGGCGGATTGCGGCAGCCGAGCGTGCAGAACTTCCAGCAGATGGGCATTCCGCTTGGTCAGTAGATCCTCCCACAACTGTTTTTCCAGATGAGCGGGCGCGGGCTGCATCAGACTCGACAGCGTCGCGGCACTCATCCCCTCGGAATGCACGAGCATCGCCTTGTTTAGTAATTCCAGCGTCTCCTTGCCGAACATGCTTAGATCCACATCCGCCGCTACCAGCTCACCCACCGGGTGAAACTCGCTCTGCTGCTCCGCCACCCCGAGTGATTTCGCCATCCGCGAATAGCCTCCCTTACTGGGAAGCACATGCCCGTGATCGGTCACTCCTTCCATCAGAATGACGGATTTTTCAGGAAATGACGCCGCCAGTGAGCGATAGAATGTCGCCTCACCGACGTGCGACATCGGCACCAAGTGAATCTTTTTCCCATCGTCGCGCCCATATTTCCTGACTTGCATGATCACTCCAGCCGGACTCAGCCGGACAAATCCATCGCTGAAATGATCAATCGCCGTGCGGGCGCAGATCGCCAGATAGAATAGCAGCACCGGGACCAGAACGCAGAAATTCACGGCTAGGAATCCAATCAAATGCCGCCACTTGAATTTCACCGGGCGCAGATGTTGTGAAGTCAGTAGCCGCCAGCTCCATTTGAACCCACCTCTCACCTGAACCAACAACCACCCACCCAACAATAGCTGGCATACTGCCACCCCCAGCGCAATCCATGTAAGCTGGGGATAAAAGTAAATCAGCAGCGGGATGACCGCCAAGCTTGAAACCGGGATGAACCACGTCATTGGCAGAAACCAGCGCTTCGGGATCGCCGGGATAAACGCCATCAACCCGTAAATCAGCAACGACATAAGCAGACAAACCAGGCCAATGATCCCCGATGGAACCGTGAGGATCGAACTTTTAAAAAAGTGAATGAGTGCCGCATCAAGCAACGACAACACCCCGCTGGTCAGAAACAACCCCAGCCCAAAGTTAAGCAAAACCACCAAGAACGGTCGGGTTTCTAAAGTCGGCAGTGGCGGCGGGGAAATGGAAGCAGACATTTTTTAATGAGTCAGAGAGTGGGCCTGCAACAATCATCACGCTAGAAAATAAGAAGAAGGGAGAAGCACCCGATCATGCCCAGAAAGCTCCCGAGGACGAAATACGCCGCATCTACCAAGAACACCTGTCGCGTGTTGCGCCACGGAAGGATGAAAACGCGGGACACTATTGATGGCCAATCACGAATCGTGCAAACGCAATTCACTTGCGAGATTAGATATTTACGGCAAATTCACGGCATGTTTCGCATTTTCGCCACCACGTTGTTTTTAGGAGTTCTGCCGCTGATGGCTGCGGATTTGAAAGTCGCAGTTCTAAATCCTCTGTTAGTTGATCTGGCTCGGCAAGTGGGTGGTGACAAGGTGGAAGTCGTCGATCTCATCGGCCCGAATGGTGATCCGCACCACTTTGAGCCGAAGCCAGAGGATTTGAAAAAAGCCGAAGGCGCGTCGCTCTATCTTGTTGCTGGAATGGGTCTTGAAGGATATTTACCGAAACTAAAAACCATCATTGGCGACAAGGCAACGGTGGTTGAAGTGGGTGCCAGCTTACCCGCACTGGAAGGTGCTTGTGACCACGAAGGTCACGATCATGGGCACCACTCACATGAAACCGACCCGCATTGGTGGCACTCGATCCAGCTCTATGGGCGGGCGACGAATGTGGTGAGTGATGCTTTCTCGGCGGCTTCATCTCAACACGCCGCAGAATTTAAGAAAAATGCAGAGATCTATCGTGGCAAACTGGATCTTTTGGAAAAGTGGACTCGGCGTGAAATTTCTAAAATCCCTCGTGAGAAGCGGCACTTGGCGACAGCGCATGCTGCCTTCAACTATTTTTGCAAAGACTTCGGCTTCGAGGCGCATCCCGTGCAGGGCTTGAACCGTGAGCAAATGCCAGATTCGAAACAACTCGCAGAGCTAATCCACGAGCTCAACAAGGAGAAAGTCGCCGCGATTTTTCCTGAGAAAGAATCGAACCCGAAGATTCTTCAAACCCTGACGAAAGACACAGGAATCCGTCTCGCCGATCCATTGATCGCAGATGGGACCGGGGTGACGAGTTACGAGGAGATGGTCCGCCACAATGTGACGGCCATCGTGAAAGGGCTGAGCGAATAGTGGATGAAAGAGGCAGAATCTGTTCTGCTCCAATGGGGCAATCCATTGAGCAATCACATCCTTTCCACAGATCCTCATGCTGGAAAGTGGCTGGAGGGTCTCGTGCCAGACCGTGGTAGAAGCATCCCGCCTCGCTCCGATCAGGGCGGGACGTCCAACCCTGTCAGTTTAAGAGTTTCTAACCGCAGATAAACCCAGATGCACGCTGATGAAGAATGAGGAAAAAGACCGCATCGGTATACTGCCGCGCTTTATATTTTGTGGAAAACGTCGGGCTTGATTGCCCCAGCGGGGCAAAATGCGATAGCCCAGGGCATCGCCCTGGGTAATGGGTGAACGAAGTGGTTTAGCCCTGAAGGGGCGGAACTCTTCAGGAGCTGGGGCATCCAATTTCGCCCTTTCAGGGCTTGGATTCCTTGGGATTTCTCTACCCAGGGCGTTGCCCTGGGCTATCGCATTTTGCCCGGTTAGGGCAATCCATTGAGCAATGACATCATTTCCACAGATCCTCATGCGCGGCAGTCTAACATGCTAGGCGGCATGGACTCCTCCTCCTCCAATCAGCCTGATACCCAGCCAAACCGCGAAGAACCCACAAACCACACTGAG
>JANORE010000042.1:0-7541 GCA_031415155.1 Akkermansiaceae bacterium
GGACTCGGCAAACACCGAAGCACTTTGTTTCCCGGGAAATGGAATCTGATCGTGTGGATCGACAATCGCGTGCTGATCGGCTAAAAAATAAGCCGCACTTGTGGCGACCGCTCGATTTTCCATCGGCACCTTCACCGTTGCGCGTCCACCAGAAGCTGGCGTGCGAATTTCCACTTCACGTCCCTGCCAGCACGTCATCGCCAAATCACCGCCAGCATTGACCGTGACATCCAGATCATGACCGATCACCGATAACGCACGATCCACCGCGTAGCCCTTCGCGATACCTCCGAGGTCGATCCGAAGAGGTTTTTTGAAAAAAATACATTGGTCCGTGAGCTCGATGTCTTTCCAGCTCGCGGCGTGCAGTGGCAAGTGACCATGGTCCGGCAACAATCCTCGCCGAACGAGGCTCGACGCGATCGTGAGATCGAAAAAGCCGTCGCTCGCAGCACTGAGTTCCTGGGCGAAGGCCAGCACCTCTTGCATCTCGTTGGAAATTCCAACTGACTCACGATGAGCGCTTTGATTGATAAGCGTCAACTCACTTTCTGAATCGTGAAAACTCATCAGCCGCTGGATGCGTTCGATTTCGGCGAAGCCCGCCAAGCTACGATCCAGCAATTCGTCATCATCCATCTCCCCTTGAATATGGATTTCCACATACGTCCCTAACAGCGGGCGGCATTGGCGGATAGAACGAATGGGCATTGAGCAGAGGCAGTAAAACTAATTGAGTTTAAATACGAGGAAGCAATTTTCAATTGCGACTACGCGTAAAATTTAAAAAGCTTAGTTTTCTCAAATAGGAATCTTCAAGCGATTCGGAAGAACTCATTTTTTCGGTTCGATGATTGCTAAAACCATCAGCGGAAGACAGAAGTTAGGTGCTTCATCGATTCCATTTAAATCATCACCGCCCGTCATGCGCCTCGTAGTCATCAATCTCGTCGGACTTTCCCGCTCTCTGTTAGGCGAGCACATGCCGGGGCTGACGAAGTTTGCGGAGCGAAATGGGCTCCAAAGTTACACCCCGGCATTTCCTGCGTTGACCTGCACCGCGCAGTCCAGCATTATCACGGGCACTTCGCCCGCAGAGCATGGCGTGGTAGCAAATGGTTGGTACGACCGAGAAAATGCCGAGGTCCGTTTCTGGAAGCAGAGCAACCACATCGTCCGTGGTGAAAAGCTGTGGGACAAGCTGCGGCGCGAAATTCCAGGCTTCACCTGTGCGAAATTATTTTGGTGGTATAACATGCACTCGACTGCGGATTTCACCATCACACCGCGCCCACTTTATCCGGCAGATGGACGGAAAGTTTTCGATATTCATACGCAGCCGATGGCAATGCGAGATGAGATTAAAAAAGATCTCGGCCCATTTCCTTTCCAAGCATTTTGGGGACCAGCCGCAGGCATCGCCTCGTCTGAGTGGATCGCCGCATCCGCGAAATGGGTCGAGGAAAAGCACTCACCCACACTGAGCCTCGTCTATCTCCCACACCTCGATTATCCGCTGCAAAAAGACGGGCCGCTTGCACCTAACATTCCAGCCGAGCTTGGAAAAATCGATAAACTCACCACAGATCTCATCGACTACTACGAATCTCGTAAGATCCGCGTGCTGGTGCTTTCCGAATACGGGATTTCTCCAGTCAATCGGGCGATTCACCTCAATCGCGTGTTCCGCGAAAAGGGCTGGCTCCAAATCAAAAATGAGCTGGGACTTGAAACACTCGATTGCGGCGCATCCCGAGCCTTCGCCATTGCAGACCACCAAGTCGCCCATGTTTATGTGAATGATCCAGCAATTCGGGCGGAAGTGCGTGAATGGTTAGAGAAAACTCCCGGCGTCGATGAGGTCCGCACCACCGCCGAGTTTTGGGGCGCCGGGGTCGCTACCGAGCGAGGTGGCGACTTCATTGCCATCGCTGCGGCGGATGCTTGGTTCACTTATTATTTCTGGGAAAACGATGCAGTCGCTCCGGACTATGCACGAACCATCGATATCCATCGCAAGCCAGGCTATGATCCTTGTGAGCTGTTCCTCGATCCCGCTATCGCCTTTCCCAAACTCCGGATCGCTCAATTTTTATTAAAGAAAAAGCTCGGGCTGCGCGGATTGCTAGACTTGATCCCACTCGATGCATCGTTGGTAAAAGGCTCACACGGCAGGGACATCGTCCCCGATGAAGAACGGCCTGTTTTGTTAGGATCCACTCACCCAGTGGCTTCGGCAGAAGACATCCATCAGGCGATTTTAAGTGCCATTCGAGAGTGAAAAACACCCGTCATCCGAAATCCCTTACCCCCCATCGATTCCACTCACTTTTCCGCCATGGATCTGAAATCGACCCAGCCCATCCAGAGCCGCCGTTTCCTTCAGCCAGCCTAGATGAGTCGTCGTGATCCATTTTTGCGCGAGTGGTGGCAGATGATTCATCAGTGCATTACGACGGCTAGGATCGAGTTCACCGAAAATATCATCCATCAGATAAATCGGTAATTTCCCGCCTACTTGCTCTAACAATTTTCCCTGAGCGAGCTTCAAGGCCAGCGCGAGCGTCCGTTGCTGACCTTCGCTCGCGAAGTCCGCAGCAGGCATCCCGTGGATGCGGAGACCGAGTTCATCACGATGCGGCCCGACGACGGCCTGGCGCAGACGAGTCTCTCGTTCGCGAGCTTGGAGTATGGATTCGCGTAAATCAGGACCGCTAGCCGGGAGATAATCGAGCGTGAGCGGTTCGTCTTTTCCGCTGATGACTCGCTGAGCTTCCGCCGCAAGTGGTGCAAGCTCGGCCACGATTTTTGCTCTCGCTTCGATCAGAACCGTGCCGTGCTCCACGAGGATTTCCTCGTAAGATAAAATCTCAGCATCACGCGGTCGCCCGTCCTTGAGTAAGAGATTTTTCGCCCGCAGGGCACGCCGATAGCGTGACCATGATCGGCGATAGCTCGGATGGACTTGAGCACCGAGGAAATCCAGATATCGGCGGCGGACTTCACCCGGACCACGCACGAGTTCGAGATCTTCATTTCCCATCCACACCACGAGTCCTCCGTCTCCTAGGTAGCCAGTTTGACTGGAAAAAATTTCCTCGTTTGCCTTCAATATCAACCCATCGCGAGAATACCGGACTTGTCGTTCGCTGTTCCATGGGTCACCCGCGATTCCGAAACCTTTGCTGCCGATCCGGCCCAGCGTGGTCATCCGGTGCGTCCGCGGCGAATGCAGCCGGACCAACACGCACAGTGCTTCTAACACGGAAGTTTTCCCCTGAGCATTATCGCCAATCAATATCGCACCCGCCGCTGGCACCTCAAGGTCCAGCGCGCCAAAACATCGAAAATCCATCAACCGCAACGAGCGAAGCACCGCAAAGAAATAGAACGAAATTCGCCGCGTGGGAAGTGATGAGTCGGCGGAGTGAAAAATTATCGTGTGATGGTGGCTGAACCTGTCGCAAAAGGCTTCCAATCGTTCTCAACAATTTTTTCCGTAACATGATGGCCAGAGATCAAAGATTGAGTCGCCGTATCGCAGCCACATTTCACCCTAAGATAACGAGGACTGAGCGAAGGTGTATCCGTGATAAAGGAAACATGGTTTGGATCAAATGACATCTGAAATGCAGTAAAAGCCCCGGAAAGAACCGATCCTGTGGTAGGAGTAAAAGTCGTCGTCCCAGCAGCCCCAGACCCATTAAAAGCTAAAGTGAGCGTGCCGCCGATTAGTGGTATCGTCACCGTGCGGTTCACTAAATTCGAAGGAGCGACCGATCCCGGATGCTGTGCAACGGATAGGTTATAAAACGCTTTTGGAGCCGAAGGATTTTCTAATAATGCCGTAGTGACCGATGGTGGTGAAACAGGAGGAGTAATGCCTACATATTGACGTGCCGCATTGAGCTCCAACCAGCTTCCCGATTCTAGCGTAGTTGACCGAAAAGCTCTAAACAACGCGCCCGTACTCATCGCTTGGCTCAAATTCCAAGTCGCTGATACTCCAAGAATGACTGTCAGGGAGCCACTCGGCTGCACAATGGTCGGCAAATTTTGAGCAAATTCATCAAACGCGATTGCCGCTGGATCTGTTCTATTAAAGCTGATTCCAGTGATCGTCGCGCCGTTATCTCCTGCCGATAAAACGGCATCAATCACAGCGCGACTCGGAACATCAGTGATGAGGCCAAAAATGGTATGGACATGATTGAGATGAGCCGCCGAAGCATTTCCAGTGAAGAAAATCTGACTCCCATTCGAGTTTGGGCCGCTGTTCGCCATCGAGAGCACATAAGGAACATGGGTCAGTGTCGGGTGAAACTCATCTCTAAAAGTATATCCCGGACCACCACTATTATTTCCTGTTCCCGAGCCAGTTTGCGCGATCTTGAAGGAAGGATCATTGATGACACGGAAAAAATTTTCCCCAATGTAGAGCGGTGCATACGTGATCGCTCCTGTGCTCTGGACAATGCGACTTCGAGTGCCTTGTGCCAGTGTGATGAAATTCGCCACAGCTTGAGGAGCTTTGTCGTATTGTAATTCGACCACAATCGTGCCCTGAGTCGTCTGGACATTTGCCAAAAGAGCCGCCTGCACCGGACAGGAAAAAGTAATCAGAATCGCTAAAAATTTCATGCAGACAAGTGGATCAAATGATGCGTTAAACGGCAAACCTGTTATTTAAGTGCCACTTCCACGAATGATCTTCACCGATGTGCCGACTTCGACCACATCGTACAGCTTGGATACGAAATCGCGGGGCAGTCGGATACAGCCGTGAGAAGCTGCTTCTCCCGGACGTGGGATTTCCCCGGCGTGCATTCCTACACCATAAGAAGTCACTCGCATCCAATGGTGCATCGGAGCTGGTGAATAGTGTTCACCGGGTGGTACCGGAGTTTTCGGCGTGGCGTCTCCATTCGTCACATTTCCATTTGCATCAGCAAGCCAGCCGTATCGGTTTGAATATTTCAACGGCATTTTCTCCATGATCTTATAGTTACCTGGAACCGTAGAATGACCTTCTTTCCCGCTTGATACAAATGACCAGCCAATAAATTTTCCGCCACGTCTATAAGTCGCCATTTGTTCTGCTAGATCAATTTCAATAGTTACCTTGCCCGAATCACCTCGATCATTCCAGCCATAGAGAACTGGCTTCGCTTTGCTGGGTGACGGCTTAGGGAAAATACCGCAAGAGGTATGACACACCGTCAGGCTGACGATGAAAACGTAACCGCATCGGCGGGCTAAAAATCGAAGATACATTTGATATGGAAGTAGTTTGTGAAACCGATTTCTCTAATCTATAAAATGACCCGGCGAGCAACTTATTTCTGTAATATCTGAATCGCAGCTTCCATCACTGGATCTTTCCAAGCTTCGATTCGTTCACGCTCTTCGGGTGATAATGTATGGATCCGACACCGTTTTTGAAAATTCTGACTGATCGTGTCATCCATCACCACCGCGATATCTGGCGTGATCCCTTTGCGATGCGGTGTATTTCCTGAAGGCGTGTGGTAAGTCGCTATCGTAAGACGCAGTGCCGTCCGCCCGCCCATAGGAATGATATTTTGCACGGAACCTTTGCCATAACTCAGTTCACCAATGATCGTCGCACGTTTCAAATCTTGGAGTGCACCTGCCGTGAGTTCCGATGCAGAGGCTGACATTCGATCAATCAGCACGACGACCGGATAGTCACGTTTTCTACGTTGCCGCTCGGGAGTTTTTAGTGAATCCGTGGATTCCCCCTCACGACCGCGAGTGGTGACGACGGTGGTATGAGGAGGCAGAAATAGTCCGAGAATTTTCACCGTTTCATTCAGGTCGCCACCACCGTTTTGACGGAGGTCCAAGATGAGCGACTTCATTCCCAAGTCTTCAAGCTCGTCGAGAGCAGCCTCCATTTCGCGAGCACACCCCTTTCCGTAAGTGGCCAATCTTACATAGCCGAGTCCCCTCTCCTTGTCCCATATCTTCGTCTCTGCCACCGAGCGCTCTTCCACCACACGATGAATGAGCGTCATTTCTAACGGTTTTGGTGCGACTGGCGACTTTAGTAACAGCCGGCTGGTCTCGCCAGCAGCGCGGCGCAGAGTTTCAATGACCTCGATTAAGGGGATTCCCTGCGTTTTCCTGCCATCGATTTCTAACAAATTCGAATGCGGTAATACACCCGCGACAGCCGCCGAACCGAGTGGCGAAACGGCAGTGATATACAAACCATCATCCCGTAGACCGAGGCTAATCCCGAGTGATGGCACCTCGGTGTCGAGATCCTGATGTTGCTCCATCTGCTGGGCCATTTCCGGATGAATGAAGGAGGAATGCGGATCCAAGCTTGCCAGCATTCCTTCTAACGCATGATTGACCAGACGATCATAGGCAACACGATCCACATCAGGATGACGCTTACGGACCATTTCTAACACTTCCACAAACCGCTCAATCGCCGGATAAGCCGCCTCATCCAGATCCGGCGGTGCCATGGGAGCCGCCAGAACGACTGAGCTGACTCCACAAAACAACAACGCAAATTTCATGGATGAAGAGGTATCACCCACAAATCCATATTCCAGCGACAAACACGATTTCTTGAAATTGAGTTTCCCCACAAATTTTGATGTGCACAGTATCGCTCGAATCCCTAACAGGGCAACATGCGCCGCCATGAAGAGTTCCTCCCCATCCGATCTAAACCCCATTCCATCTTCATCCAAAGCCCGCCGAGAGTCGTTAAATCATTTCCCTTCTCAACGCGGTGCCACGCTTCTCTAGCATCAATTCGTCATGGATTCTTCACCCTGCTTGGCATTTCCGCTAGCGATTCTCATCGGTGCGTCAGCTCCGGCGATGCAAACGTCCAGGCAGCCAGCGTGACCTCTGCCCAACTGGTCGATGAAATCAGCAGTAGCAGGAAAATAGCAGTGAGATCATTCATAATAGGAAGCATCTCTCAAATTGACGACTGCAGAGGAAACCCGAAAACATCAAGATGACAAATAGAAATCTCGTCTATTTCGGTCTGTTAGAATTTGGTTCATCACCAGATAATTGCAATACACTTCGGCAGAAATCCGGTTTTGAACCGTCTCTGTCCGGTTCTGTTCCGGCCCCGAGATATAAATGAGATTTCTGGAAATGGTATGATTGATTATTAAAGGTTTGCGATAAATATGACGGTGAAAAAAGTAACTTTTGGGCACTTTTGAGGACCGATGTCTTAAACATGGGTTAAGACAAAAATGCTGATTCCCTCAACACCCTCAATTCACGATTCCCTTTTGTAGATCTCTCATGCTCCACAGCGTCCCCGCCAGCGGGCTGGCGGCTCCTCTCAGTTTTCTTGCTCCGTTTTTCCGCTTTGGTCCGAATCGTTCTTGTGCCGCCCTGAATGCCTCATCGACAAACTCTCGACTCCCGATCACCGCGCCATCGGTGAAATATCTGACTCGACAGCATAGCATTTTCGCCGTCCCGAGATCCTTCAATGAGGTTTGATTTTCCGGGCTTTCTAGCAGCTCGGCGGA
>JANORE010000043.1:0-4143 GCA_031415155.1 Akkermansiaceae bacterium
CGCCCTTCTGGTGGGCGTGCTGGATGGCGTGGCAAACGCGAATGAAGAGTTCCAGCCGCTGGCGGATCGAGAGGCGGTTCGTTTCACAAAATTCAGTGATCGGTTCGCCCGTCACCCATTGCATCACGAAAAACGGCCGCCCAGTCGGGATAGCACCGGCATCCAGCACTCGCGCAATACCGGGATGATCCATCATCACCGGAAATCCGGTAGCATCACCCTGCTGAATCGTTACCAAAATTTAAAAATAGGTGAGGACGTGAACCGCCATGCCTGTGAGATGTGACACACTATTTAGCGTATAACTCCTTGATTTATTTGAAATTTCTCAGCGTGCCCCGTGGAGATCCGAGCACGGCTTTGAGGATTTGCCGGGCACGGTAAATCCGTGTTTCGACGGCTTTCGAGGAACAGTTAGCGATTTGAGCGATTTGGGCGTAGCTCATTTCCTCATCGATAAAAAGGGTGATCGCCTCGCGTAAATCGGGCGGGAGCGCGGTGATGGCGGCTCTCACAGCGGCGAGCTTTTCCTGAGACTCCAGTGCTTGACTGGGGCTGGCCGATAGATCAGCGAGATCAGACAGGCCGGCTTCGGAGGCATCTAACGAGGCACTCGGATGGCGGCTCCGCCAGCGGTGGTGATTTCGGGCGAGATTGGCGGCGATTGCGAAAAGATAGGTGCTAAAAGTGCCGCCGCTTTTGTAGCGATTACGCGACTGATAGATTTTGACGAATGTCTCTTGGGCGAGATCCGCTGCCGTATTTGGATTTCCTGACATCCGCTGGAGAAATGAGGTCACTCGTGCCGCCCAGCGATCCATCAGAACATTGAGTGCGAGATCATCGCCCGCCTTCAGACGGAGCATGAGATCGGTGTCGGAAGCTTCCATATCAATGATGAAAAGCCCTCTCAAGGTGAGCCGTGCCGCTCCGGTGTCTCGTGCAAGGCATGGGGTAAAACTCGCTGAAGATAGATCTTCGCTTTGTCTGCGCTGAGGATGGAGGCGGTTTGATAGACATGCTCCAGCATCGCTTTTTGACATTCTGCAGCCACGCGGGAATGTTCAGTGATTGCTGCTGCGAGACCGGGGCTCATGCTCTTGTCCTTGCGGGCGAGTGCCGCCATGGCGCGGTGTGCGGTATGGATTTGGTTGCAGAGCTCGACGCAGCGCGGGCGGTAAGTGAGATGTAGATTTTTGACTTTTTCAAACTCAGCGTCGCTAAGTCCCAGCTCGGTTTTCAGCCAATTCAACTCAGGAAGCTGATCTAATAACACACCATGAGTCGAAGCGATCTGCTGCGAGCGCATGGTGAAGAATGCGAGAGCTCCACATGCGATCGCGATGAGTAAAACGAGAATCGCACGTTTCATTTTTGATGACCCGCTGAAAAGGGACTGATGGATTTCACATAACTCATCTCGTGATTCGTCCGGCTTGTTTTAGCGGATCCTAGCCATAAGCCGATGCACGCCATCGCCGCGATACTGGCCGCTGCCCCGACTGGCCGGGTGAAATACTCAAGCCAAGCAAAGGCGCGGCTCTTGATCATCGACTCCTTCGCGATGCGATCCCACACGTGGCCTCGGAAAGAATCCGGAACCACCGGAGTGGGACGCGCAGAGCGTAAGAAATCGTCGAGTTCAGAATCTTCCATACCGAGCGATTATTTTGCACATTTATCATCGCACGTTTCGCAAGTGCATTCTCCACAATCGCAGCAACTAGCTGCACTGCATGTGCAGTTATTTCCGCAGCAACATTCTGTTTTTGAAGAATCACTTAGACAGCAGCAAGCGCTCTGAGTGGTTGGTTGAGCAAATGCGAAGGGTGAAGCCACCAACGCTGTGAATAAGGCGAAGATGGAACGACGAGTTGTTATCATAGTTTTCATGGATCTGTTTGGTTTGCATTCATGAGTGGCCCATTGAAGCCGCTCTGAAAGTCATACACCCAGCTTCGTCAAAACCCTGAAAATTTCTTCGGTGGATGAAATCGTCGGGCTCTCGTTCACTTCGCCGTACCGCGCCGGATCAGCTCGATCAAGCGGCCAGTAGAAGCCGCGACGGTGGGCGCGAAAGGGAGCTTATCATCGGTTTCATCCGTTGTCAGAAGTGCACGGGTTGCGACGCGGACGGCGGGAAGATTCATTTCAAAAAGCGTGCTGGCGAGATCGTGATTTTCACCGAGGCAGACCACTTCTGCACCATACACCTGACCGAGACCGGAAATCTGATTCAGCGGGGCGGCGGAGACATCGCGAGAACTCAGCCAAAGTGATTCACCTGCGCCCATCGTCTCCACACAGAGCACCGCGCGGGGTGGGCCGCTCGATTTCAAGAGTTCTGCCAGCTTCGCGGCCGTTTCTAAAACTGGCGATTCCAGATCATTCGCATGAGGCAGGAAAACGAAATGAATGGGAGTAGCAGGCTTGTCGGCAGCGACTGCTTGGGCCGCAGCGATTGTAGCGGCGAGGCCGGTCGCATTCGTCTCGGCACCGCGAGATCCGGCGCGGCTGTCGTAAGATGTTAGAATCCATGTGGCCGCAGCCTTTGGATTTTTCCCTTGGACGGTGATTTGTAAAATCGGCCAAGTGGCTGGGCCATTGATTTTCCGAATGGCATAGCCGGTATTCGACGGGCCAAGTAGTCCCTCGATCATGGAGCTGGCACGAGACAAGTTGGCAGCGGCAGTCTTGGAAGATGGATTTCTTTCACCGATGATCTCGACGATTTTCTTCAAATCATCTGCGAGTAGCGGGATGGACACTTTTTGGACGAAGCGTTCTTGCTCGGCTTGAGCCTGTGTTTTCTCTTGGTGAAAATAATACCAAAGTGCGCCAGCACCTGAGCTGATGAGCCAGACTGGAAGTGCTACTAATAGTATTCTCATCGAGAGATTATGGCCTTTGAAACGACTCATGATGGGTCATTTTTCTCTGCCTCAGCAGTGATTCCAGGAACAATGGGTGATTCGTCGTCATTTTCCACCTCAATCTCTTTGCGGAGTTTTTGCGAAACCCATGGCCGGATGAATCCGTAGAGCAGAAATAGGCTAAATAGCACGACAGGCATCACATAATGAAATCGAACAATTGCGAAAATGACCACGAGAGCAATGACGATGGCACTTAAGTTACCGCGCGTTTTCCAACCGACTTTCTTGAAGCTCGGGTAGCGGACATCACTGATCATCAGCAGCGACAGACCGAGCATGATGCCTGCTAGAATATATTTCCACATGCCGAGCTCGTGATCTTTTTTATAGAAGTCGATGAGTAAATAGGTGAGTGAAGCGATGAAACCAGCCGCCATCGGGATCGGTAATCCCCGGAAATCTGTCGATGCGTTCGGCCTCTTGGGTAATGCCGCGAGGCAATTAAACCGCGCTAGCCGCATCGCACCGCAGACGAGGTAGACCAGTGCGATACCCCAGCCAATATTACCTAACGGAAACAACACGGCGCGGGAAAGCAACATCGCGGGAGCCATGCCGAAGGAAATGATGTCCGCCAGTGAGTCGAACTGTTGGCCGAAAGGAGATTCTTGGCCACCGAGGCGGGCGAGTCGGCCATCCAACAAGTCAAACAAGCAGGAGCCAAAGATCAGCAAGATCGCGTATTGGTAGTAGCTGGTGAGAATCCCATAATATTCCTTGGCCGGGACCTGCTCGTTGCCGACTTCCACCAGCCCTTTTGAAATCATCAACACGGCGAAGAATCCACATGCGAGATTGCAGGCCGTCATCAAGTTCGGTAAAAAGTAGATTCTTGGTTCGTCAGGATCGCGTTCCTTAGGCATGACTGAAGTTTATTCCACGCCTTGCCGGGATAAAACAGGCAAATTTACAGAAGAGCCTGCCGCATTGACAATTCCTTACGAGGCCACTTGTTTTGAGCGCAGTGACAAGCGGATTGGAAATGGACATACTCAAGGGGGTTTCCCGTTCATTTTTTCTGAGCTTGAAGTTGCTTCCGCGACCGATGCGCCGTGCGGCGAGCCTGGCTTACTTGTTGGCGAGGAGCAGTGATACGCTGGCGGATACCGTCGCGGCACCGCTGGATTTACGGCTCCAGTCACTCGAAAAATTTCGGCAAGCCATTGGCCAAAAAACAACGGGACTGCGCTGGCCGATCTCGATGTTG
>JANORE010000044.1:0-5661 GCA_031415155.1 Akkermansiaceae bacterium
AAACAAGTGGAACTCCACCCGCAAAATGCCGCCAATGCAGTGAGGGATTTCGCTGCTCCGCTCATCGCCGCGACGAAAGGATGAGCTTTCTTGGCCTTACCGATACTTTTGACGGTGATGTTCATTTTCGAGCTGCCGCACTTGGCACTTGGAAAATCCCTCCCATTTCCTGAGCCTCTCGGCATGTCGCAACGCCACATCGATGTCCGCTACGTCGCCAATCTCGCTCGTCTGGAACTTTCCGACGAAGAGGTTGCCATTTTCCAACCGCAGCTCGAGGCCATTCTAGGCCACGTCGAGGCGCTTTCGAAACTCGATGTCTCAGGTCTCGACTCCATTTCTAACCGGCAAACCATTTTCGGGAAAATGCGGGATGACGTGCCACACGAAAGTCTTTCGCAAGCCGCGATGTTGCAGAATGCGCCGGATCAATCTCAAGGCCAGATCCGCGTGCCGAAAGTCGTCACCGATGCCTAATTTTCTCAAAAATTTTCTATGACGATCACTTCACTCCGCTGCCAGCTCCTTGCTGGGGAAACCACGCCTGCCGCGATTCTTGAAAAGCTTGCTGGAGAAATATCCAGCCGCGATCCACAAACGGGCGCGTATCTTTCCTATGATCTCGAAGCCGCTCTCGCTGAGGCCGCGATTTCCGATCTCAGTCTTCCGCTCGGCGGCATCCCGATTGCGATCAAGGATAACATTAATGTAATCGGTCAGCCGTGCACTTGCGGCTCGAAATTTCTGGAAAAATTCATCTCGCCTTACGATGCGACGGTGATTCGAAAACTCCGTGCTGCTGGCGCGATTCCTTTTGGCCGGATGAATCAAGACGAGTTTGCGATGGGTTCTTCCACGGAAAATTCCGCTCTGCAAATCACACGGAATCCGCACGATCACTCGCGGATTCCCGGCGGCTCATCGGGTGGCTCGGCAGCTGCCGTCGCCGATCAAACCGCCATCGCCGCACTCGGTTCTGACACCGGCGGCTCGATTCGTCAGCCCGCGTCGCATTGCGGAGTCGTCGGCCTCAAGCCGTCTTACGGTCGCGTTTCGCGTTTCGGATTGGTCGCCTTCGCGTCGTCGCTGGATCAGATCGGCCCGCTCACGCAAACGGTCGAGGACGCCGCACTCATTCTCCAAGCGATTTCTGGAAATGATCCACTGGACTCGACGTGTCTGGATGCTCCAGTTCCTGATTTTCTCAGTGGTCTGAATGACGGGGTGAAGGGCATGAAACTGGGTATTCCGCAGGAATATTTCGGTGAAGGAATCGACCCTGGCGTGCGAAAAAACGTGGAAGCGGCCATCCAATCACTGGCGGCTCAAGGCGCGGAAATTGTGGAAATTTCCCTGCCTCACACCGAGCATGCCGTCGCCACTTATTACGTCATCGCCCCGGCAGAAGCTTCGTCTAACTTATCGCGCTTCGATGGAATCCGCTACGGCCACCGCGCTTCCAAGGTCGCGGATATTCTCGATCTCTATCAGAAATCGCGCGAGCAAGGCTTCGGCCCTGAAGTGAAGCGCCGGATCATCCTCGGCACTTATGTTTTATCATCCGGTTACTACGATGCTTACTATAGCAAGGCCCAGCAAGCGCGGGCGTTGATTCGGCAGGATTTTGAAAAGGCATTCCAACAAGTGGACGCTATTTTGTCACCCGTTGCGCCGACACCAGCTCGCAAGCTCGGCAGCATTTCCAGCGATCCGCTGCAGGAATATCTATCTGACATTTTCACGATTGCAGCCAATCTCGCGGGCATTCCCGGCATCTCGATTCCTTGCGGAACCACCGATTTCGATGGCGGGAAAAATTTACCTGTCGGCTTGCAGATCTTAGCACCGCATCTTGGCGAGGCGAAATTACTCCGCATCGCCAAGGCTGCCGAAGTCTGACTTGGTTACGCGACTCGCTTACGACGAGCCATCAAGAAGCCGAGCGACAACGCACCGAGAAGCGAAGAAGAAGTTTCCGGGATTAATACCACATCGTAACCTAGATCGCGCAAGCTACCCCGGGTCAGATTACTGATGAAATAAGGTTGATCTGAATTTAACCAACCCGTCATCAGTTCATAACGCATATCTTGATTTGAAATGGATGAGACAATCCCGGTGAATCCAGCTCCATTATCCACTTCATTCCAATGTCCATTCGCAGTACCTGGACCACCGCCTAATTCCACAGGAACAAAGGTGGCACCGGGTTGATTAAACTCTGCTTGGTAAGCGGCGAGGCCATTGGCTCCTGTATATTGGCCGGAACCATCAATATAATCTCCGTTATTGGTCCAGAGCGTGCCCAAGCCTAAGACATGGCCCATTTCATGAAGAATGACGGTGATTAGGCTGCCATTAGCCGCTAAATTTGCCACGTCTGCCACGTCGAATTCCATATCGCCTTGAGTTGCCAAAAGATAGCCCGAGTTGTCAAAGCCACCGGATGTCGGGCCTGCAGATCCTAAAATGCCACCGGCTCCATCAATCGCAGGCGTAGAGGCAGAAATCGTGATTCCGGAAAAAGTACCAGCACCCGCAGCTCCATCGATATAGGCGGGGATGATGGATTCCCAAATGCTTTCTGCGGTCGTGAACGCAGCGGCGTAAAGCGAATTTCCCGTGTAATTCAGAGTGATGTTAAATGGAGTTGCGGCTGACGCAGATGAAGAGATAAAGCCTAAAGCAAACAAACAGAGGATGGATTTTTTCATAACAGTTCTAAATGAAGACGCATTCTCAGCAAACTCATTTAAAAAAGGAAGCTGATTTTTGAGGGGAAAATTCTCACCTTCTGGTTACGCGACCTGAATTTGCTTATCCACGTCTTCACGTAGATTCTCGATGATGAAGTCTTGGCGGTCGGGTGTGTTTTTCCCCATATAGAAAGCGAGTAGCTCTTTCACTCCTTTGCCTTCTTCATATTCGACATGATCTAATCGCATGTCAGGACCGATCATGAAGCTAAACTCGTCTGGCGAAATTTCACCGAGACCTTTGAAGCGAGTAATCTCCGCTGTTTTTCCCAGTTTAGTGATGGCTTTTTTGCGCTCATTTTCATCGTAACAATAAATGGTCTCCTTCTTATTTCTCACCCGGAAAAGCGGAGTTTGTAAGATATACAAATGCCCATCGCGAATCATCTCCGGGAAGAACTGAAGGAAAAAGGTGAGCAATAATAAACGGATATGCATACCATCGACATCCGCATCGGTAGCGATCACCACTTTATTATATCTTAAATACTCGATTCCATCTTCGATATTGAGTGCCGCTTGAAGGAGTGCAAACTCCTCGTTTTCATAAACAATCTTACGCGGTAGACTATAAGTATTGAGAGGTTTACCACGGAGTGAAAAAACCGCCTGTGTTTCTACGTCACGGCTTTTGGTGATGGAGCCAGATGCAGAGTCGCCCTCGGTGATGAAAAGCGTGGATTCTTCGCGGCGCTTGTGTTTGCTATCGAAGCGCACACGACAGTCGCGGAGTTTCTTATTATGGACTTTCGCTTGCTTGGATCGCTCACGGGCAAGCTTCTGAATCCCTTTTAAATCCTTACGTTCCCGTTCGGCAGCAAGGATTCGCTTTTGAATCGTCTCGGCGACCTGTGGATGTTTATGAAGATAGTTATCGAGATTTGTTTTAAGGAAATTTCCGATGAAAGTGCGGAGTGATTCGCCTTCTGGCGCGATGCCTGCGGAGCCAAGCTTTGTCTTAGTTTGCGATTCGAAGACGGGTTCCATGATCCGCACGCAAATCGCAGCTTCTATGCCAGCACGGATATCGGATGGTTCGTATTGTTTCTTATAAAATCCTCGGATTACTTGCACCAGAGCTTCACGAAATGCGACTAAATGAGTGCCGCCTTGTGATGTGTTTTGACCATTGACGAAGGTATAATATTCCTCGCCGCTTTCTGGCGTATGTGTGAAAGCAATTTCTATATCTTTCCCCACTAGATGAATCGGCGGATAAAGCGCCTCATTTTCCATTTCCTCACGCAGAAGATCGAGTAATCCATCTTTGGAACGAAACTTTTTACCGTTGAAATGAATCGTGAGCGCCGGATTTAAGTAAGAATAATAGCGGCACATTTTCTCGACGAAGACGTCCTTATATTTTGCCTTGGCAGGGAAAATAGTCCGATCCAGCTCGAAGGCGAGGCGCGTGCCATTTACCCCATCATCGCGGCGCGGCTTTTTCATATCTACCGTGAGCTGGCCTTTGGAAAACTCTAACGCCTTCGTCTCTCCATCACGCCATGCCTGGATTTCAAAGAAGGTGGAAAGCGCATTCACCGCTTTAATGCCAACGCCGTTCAATCCCACAGATTTCTTGAATGCTTCGCTATCATACTTCGCTCCCGTGTTGATCTGCGCCGCACAGTCGAAGAGCTTTCCAAGTGGAATCCCGCGCCCGAAGTCGCGGACTTCCACGCGGCTTTCTTCATCAATTTGCACGCGGACTTCCTTGCCGTAGCCCATGATGTGCTCGTCGATGGAGTTATCCACGGCCTCCTTGAGCAAAATATACAGACCGTCATCTGGAGAGCTGCCATCGCCGAGTTTCCCGATGTACATGCCAGGCCGCATCCGAATGTGTTCGCGCCAATCGAGTGATTTAATGTCGTCTTCCGTGTAGTTTGCGGCCATGTGATCAATATTTTATTTCAGATACCCTAATTACTTGGATAGCTCAACGCAAGGACCGGGATCCCGTCAATCAGCAAACGCGCTCAACGTCTGATCGCATGAATCACAAGCGCGATACCATGGGAACCTCAAGAATTGGCTATTCCTAATGGTAACTCTCATAGAGTGAATTCATTACACGATATCGAATGAAGAGACCTATCACCGCCAAGACGCCAAGATCGGTAAGTTGACCAGATGGAAAAGATCAAAGGTGAAAAGCGGCAGTGTAAGCAGAACCCATTTGGAGTTTCCTTGGTGTCTTGCTCTCCATTTTTTTCGATTCATGCCGACTTTTTGGTAAACCGATCCCTCATCTAGAGTCTCTACCCGTTACCGATCAAAATGCTTCCGAGAAAGAAAGGTCCAGCTCTCATAATCGAGTCGGGCAATACTTACGAATGGTCGGATGCCAACTCGTTTAAAAACTACCTCTCGGATTTGCTCAGCAAGCATTTCGGAAGCCACAGGATTAATCGATCCCGTGCCGATGGAGTCCGTATCTTCCGCATAAATCACCGGGGATCTCAAAATTTTAGCTAGATCCTGCAGCTCCTTGTAAGTTTCGTAAAATGCAGAAGGAGTAATGAGTTTTCCAGCAAATGGAACGTAAGGCGCATATGGACTTAGATAGCTTGCGACAAGGTGGCCAAGCTCGAGAATCTCCTTACTGAGTCTTTCGCCATCATGGCCTTGGATTCGGCAAATAATCTCAAGTAAATCGGCAGGCTTCTGCTCTGCATGAGCTTCGCGAGCAACAGAGACTCCTTGAGAAAGTTCTGCAGGTGTCGCGGAACGAGTTTCATGCAGAATCCCGGCGGTGCGCTGGATACATGCCTCAGCGAACTCCCAGATTGTGTCATGAATTGCTGAAGTATATGTAATAGGTTGGATCATAGTAAAAAAATCTAGCCGAAAAAGAAAGTGAGATTAAAATACTATATTCATCATCATCAGAAATCGCGAGAAT
>JANORE010000045.1:0-9892 GCA_031415155.1 Akkermansiaceae bacterium
TGACCGCGTTGGTCGCACCATTACTTTTCCAAGTCGGGCTTCCGCAAAATGTCGTGTATTGGACATCGTTGGCACTGGCCATCGCGTCGTTCACTTTCCTTCACGTCGTCGTTGGCGAGTTGATGCCGAAGTCCATTGCAATCCGTAAGTCAGTGGCAACGACCGTGCTGTTAGCTGGACCGCTGCATATTTTCTACAAGACTTTCAAGTTATTCATTCAGTTCTTCAACGGCACGGCTAACTGGCTTCTCAAGCATCTCTTCCACATCGAACCCATCGGCGAGGGCGAGCATATCCATTCCGCCGAAGAACTTGCGCTGTTAGTTACCCAAAGTGGAAAATCCCAGGAAGTCACCGAGACCGAACGCGAGATTCTCATCAATGCCCTAGGCCTCAATGAACTCTGGGTGCGCGATGTGATGACACCGCGCAACAAGGTGGTGATCCTGGATGCCGATCAGCCCTTTGAGAAAGTCCTCGAAATTGCGATTCGTAGTAAGCACACCCGTTTTCCATTAGTTAAAGGTCACTTGGATCACGCCATCGGACTCATCCACATCAAAGATCTGTTCAAGCTGATTAAGGATCCCGCTCCCGATCTGATGCGGATCAAGCGCGATCTGAAGATCGTTCCAGACACGATGCCGCTGGATACTTTGCTTCAGTTTTTCCTGCGTGAGCACGCGCATCTCGCCATGGCTGTCGATGAATTCGGCACGCCAGTAGGGATTGTTTTCTTGGATAACGTGATGGAAGAACTCGTCGGTGACATTCAAGATGAGTTCGACAATGAGCGCTCTGCGTTCACTCGGATCAATGCCGATGAATTCGTGATTGAAGGCGCGATGACACTGAACGATCTCGCGGGCCACGTACCCGAACTTTTCCTCGAAAGTGGCGAGGTCACCACCGTCGGCGGCTATCTCACGCAGCAGTTAGAGCAGTTCCCGGAAGTCGGTGAAACCGTCGAGATTCTCGGTCACGAGGCCCGCGTCACCAGCACCGATGGCCGCCGCGTGGGACAAGTCCACTTCCGCAGACTTCCGAATCCAGACGATAAGGAAGGTGAGGAAAATGATTGATCGCTGGGTGAATCGTTAGAGTCTTGCGAGAATGGCAGCTCCCATGCTAGAGGTGCCGACCCGAGTTTCACCGGGCTGACTCGTAGCGATGTCGCCCGTGCGGAATCCATCGGCGATGGTCTTGGCAACTGCGGCTTCGATGGCGTCAGCTGCTTCGATTTCTCCGAGGGAAAAACGCAGCAACATCGCGAGCGAGAGGATTTGGGCGATCGGATTGGCGATGCATTGGCCTGCGATGTCTGGAGCGGATCCGCCGGATAGCTCGTAAAGGCCGAAGTAAAGTCCGTCTTCCCGTTGTTTCCCGAGCGAGGCAGATGGCAACATGCCGAGCGAGCCAGAAATCATCGCCATTTCATCGGATAAAATATCGCCGAAGAGATTTTCCGTGACCAGGACGTCGAATGAGCCGGGCCGTTTAATGAGCTGCATCGCGGCATTATCGACGTAGATGTGGCTGAGCTGGACCTCGGGGAATTCCTTGGAAATCTCGATGACTGTCTCACGCCAAAGGACGGAGGAGGCGAGGACGTTTGCTTTATCCACCGAGAGTAGTTGTTTTTTGCGGCCCATCGCCGCCGTGAATGCGACCCGAGCGATCCGCTGGATTTCGCTTTTCTGATAGACCATCGTATCGAAGGCGACGGGTTCACCATCGCGTTCTTCGCGGCCTTTCGGCGAGCCGAAATAGATGCCACCGGTGAGTTCGCGGACACAGAGGACATCGAAGCCATCGGCGATGAGTTCTTGTTTGACGGGTGAAGCGTGAGTCAAAGCTGGCAGACAAACGCCGGGCCGGAGATTTGCGAAGAGCCCGAAGTGTTTACGGAGTGGAAGCAATGCGCCGCGCTCTGGCTGGATCTCTGGCGGCAGGTTTTCCCATTTCGGGCCACCGACGGAGCCGAAGAGAATCGCGTCCGCTGCTTCACTCGCGGCGACCGTTTCCGGTGGCAGTGGATGACCCGTTGCATCGATGGCAGCACCGCCGACGAGATGCTCGCTGCGGGAAACGGTGAAGCCGAATTTCGCTTCGGCGGCTTCGAGAATAAGGACAGCTTCGGCCATAACTTCTGGGCCGATGCCGTCGCCGGCGAGGATGGTGATGCGATGACTGCGTGACATGCGCGAGAAAATGCCGGGAGCTTTCGCCGATGGCAAGTTTTCAGAGCAGCCCGTGAGTGATTTAGGAGATCGCTGAATCAGAGCAAATATTTCGAAGCTTGCTCCACATCCTTATCGCCACGGCCTGATAGATTGGCGACGAGAATGGAAGATTTCGGTAAACTACCGGCGATTTTTGAAATATAGGCCATCGCATGGGCACTTTCGAGAGCCGGGATGATGCCCTCGGTGTGAGCGAGTTCCTTGAAAGCGGCGAGCGCCTCATCGTCGGTCGCATAAGTGTATTCCACCCGCCCGATGTCTTGGAGGTAGGCGTGTTCTGGACCGACGGCGGCGTAGTCGAGACCCGCAGAAACCGAGTGGGTCAGCTCGATCTGGCCATCGTCATTCGCGAGCAACCAGGTCTTAGTTCCTTGCAGTACGCCGAGTTTTCCGCCTTGGAAACGCGCGGCATGGCGTTCGGGGATGATTCCATCACCGCCTGCTTCTACACCGACCATTCGGACATTTTCATCTTGGATAAATGGGTGGAATAGCCCGATGGCATTTGATCCACCACCGACGCAGGCGACCAATAGATCGGGGAGGCGACCCTCTTTCTCTAAAATTTGTCGCCGAGTTTCCACGCCGATCACTCGGTGAAAATCCCGAACAATCATCGGAAATGGATGCGAACCCAGTGCCGAACCGAGGATATAGTGCGTGTGATCCACCGTGGCGACCCAGTCACGCATGGCCTCGTTCACGGCTTCCTTGAGAGTCGCTTGGCCAGCGGTCACCGCACGAACTTCAGCTCCCATCAGCCGCATCCGAGCCACATTGAGCGCCTGCCGCTCCATGTCCACCTTACCCATATAGACGACACATTCCATCCCGAAGCGGGCGCAGACCGTCGCCGTCGCCACGCCATGCTGGCCAGCTCCGGTTTCCGCGATGATGCGCTTTTTCCCGAGACGTTTTGCTAACAGAATTTGTCCGAGGGCGTTGTTGATTTTGTGTGCCCCGGTGTGTAGGAGATCTTCGCGCTTGAGGTAAATTTTCGCGCCACCGAGTAATTCCGTCCAGCGCTCGGCAAAATATAGGGGCGTCGGGCGGCCACAGTAATTGTTCAGTAAATCATCGAGTTCCGCTTGAAATTGGGGGTCCGCCTTGGCAGCAGCGTAGGCGATTGCTAGCTCTTGCAGCGGAGACATCAATGTTTCAGGAACGAACATTCCACCGAATTGGCCGAAGTGTCCGGTGGCGTCAGGCAGTGAAGAAGTAGGAGCAGTTGCAGTAACCATGGGCAAGGCCAGAGTCTCTAGTGGGAAGGCTCAGGATTCAAGGGGAGAATGAAAATTGAGCGGCGATCGATTTGAAGAAGGATGACGTGATTTTTATTCCGCTTATTAAAGCGGACAGTTGCTTGGATTGTTGAAAGGGAAAAAATGTTCTTTTTGAAAATATTTTCTTTTATGTCCGAGCTTATTTCAGTCTACCTCCGCCCTTAAAACTTCGATCCAATCATGCCCGACTCCACCCACGCAACCGCGAAACTCGATTTCATCCGCGAGATCATCGCCGATGACCTTGCTACTGGCAAACATGCCACAACGATCACCCGTTTTCCGCCTGAACCAAACGGCTATCTCCACATTGGTCATGCGAAGGCAATCTGTCTAAGCTTCGGGATTGCTCAAGAAAACGCCGCGATTGGGGCAAAATGCCATCTTCGTTTCGATGATACGAACCCTGAGAAAGAAGAAACGGAATACGTCGAGAGCATCAAGACCGACGTCAAGTGGTTAGGCTTTGACTGGGGCACAGACCTTTACTTCGCCAGCGACTATTTTGCATTTTTTTACGACTGCGCGGTGCATCTCATCAAGGAGGGGAAGGCTTATGTCGATCAGCAATCACTGGAGGAAATGCGCGCGAATCGTGGAAACCTAACAACTCCCGGCACGCCATCCGCATCCAGAAGTCGTTCGGCAGAGGGTAATCTCGATCTTTTCGCCCGCATGAAAGCGGGAGAATTTAAGGAGGGAGATTGTGTGCTTCGTGCGAAGATTGATCTCGCTTCGCCAAACATGAATCTGCGCGATCCGGTGATTTATCGAATCATGCACGCGCATCACCATAACACGGGTGATGACTGGTGCATTTATCCGCTCTATGATTTTGCTCACCCGTTAGAAGATGCACTTGAGCATGTCACGCACTCGCTGTGTACTTTGGAGTTTGAGAATCATCGGCCACTTTACGATTGGTTTATCGAGAATTGCCCGGTGCCATCCAAGCCACGGCAGATCGAGTTTTCCCGTCTGAATCTTAATTACACGGTGATGAGTAAGCGAAAGCTGCTCCAGCTCGTGAAGGAAGGTCATGTCAGCGGCTGGGATGATCCGCGCTTACCTACGATTTCCGGGATCCGCCGCCGCGGCTATCCGGCAGCGGCCGTGGTGCATTTCTGCAAACGCGTGGGCATCACAAAGTTTAAAAGCACGACGGATATTTCACTGTTAGAATTTGATATTCGGGATTTCTTAAATCACTCCTCACCGCGTCGGATGGCGGTCTTGGACCCCGTAAAAGTCATTTTAGAAAACTGGTCGGTAGAGCCGCTATCGGTCGTTGAGATTCCGAATCACCCACAAAACCCTGAGATGGGGAACCGTAGTGTAATGATCTCTCATGAAGTCTGGATTGAGCGGGAAGATTTCATGGAGATACCCGAGAAAAAGTTCTACCGCCTCGGGCCGGATCGGCACGTTCGGCTCAAAGGTGGCCACATCATTCACTGCACGGGTTTCGAGAAAAATTCTGCGGGAAATGTTTCTCTCATTCGTGCGGAAATTCTCCCTGGCACCGTCGGCTTGGACGCGCCGGAAGGAGTCGAGTGTCGCGCTGCGATTCATTGGGTGGACGCTGCCAGTGGTGCAGATGCCGAGTTACGGATTTATGATCGCCTCTTCAGCGTGGAAGATCCAGAGGCTGTGGAAGGTGGATTTCTTACCGTGATCAATCCAGATTCTCTGCAGACCGTGACTGCCAAGATCGAGTCATCACTTGTCGCCGCAGAAAAAGGTTTTTCCTGTCAATTCGAGCGCATTGGTTACTTCATCGCAGATGTCATTGATCACCAGCCCGGATCGAAGCCGGTTTATAATCGCACCGTCGCACTCAAAGATTCTTGGGTTAAAAAAGGCGGGCGCTGATGAAATACGGTCTTCTCGCGATCTTGGCTCTGGCTGCACTGAATCCCGGATCAGACAATTAATATTGGCAAGCCAACAGCGGGGGCCTAATTTTTGTCGTGTTTCAAATTGTTTTTAACGAAATTAGCGCGGCGGAAATCTCGGCCTTGGGGACTCTTGAGCAGCTTGAATTGTTAGATGAATTCAAGGTCGGCAAAGAGGATCTCGATAACTTGAGCGGTGATCGATTCGGTAAAATTGATCGAGATGGCAGAGTTTTATATCGTTTTCGGGCGAAGGATTATCGATTCTATTTCGAGGTAAAGAATGGTTCGGTCATTGTCCATCGAGTGCTGCATAAGGGTTCGTTTTCAGATTTTAAATTCCGTTCAAAACTGCCCGTGGCGGAAGATGAAGCATTGGCAAATTCCAAGCATTTTTGGAAATTGATTGAGGAAGGTATCAATGCACGTCGCGTGTAAGAGATGGTTTTAATATTGAATGTTAATCGGTTAAGAAAATGGGGTGAAGCTGTTTTCTTCGTGCCGATCGTCCTTGATCTTTTTCTATCCTAGCCATCTCCGAGAAGGTGGCTTGGAGATGCGCCACGGCCTTTCAGGTCTGGAAAGCGTTATCCTCTCCAGCACGAGACATGCGACCGGTCCATTTCTGGATGATGAAATCGGGTTGGCAATCGCCGGGTCGGACGGAATCTGGGTGTCCCGTGAAGAGAGCCGTTTGAAATCCAGCGGCAGTGGCGGGGAGGATGTCGTGCAGCGGATCATTACCAATGAAGAGAGTTTCCGCCGGAGAAATCCCCCGTCCCGCGAGACGATTTGTGAGCATTTGGAACAGCTCGGGAGCGGGTTTCGCCATTCCATGTTGATAGGAGAGGATGGTCAGCTCAGGGGAAAACAACGCCGAAATCTCGCCCAGCGCGGAGAGCGTGTTTGACTGGGCATTGGAAAGCAGGCCGAGCGAGATGCCAGAGCGAGAAAGTGCCCCCACGAAATCTGCGGCTCCGGGCATCGGCTGCGATGGATGCCAAGCTGCCTCGGTGGCTGCGACGAGGGAAGTCGTGTCAGTGCCGAGTTCGAGACCCAGAATTTCTCGCCAGAGGAGGCGGAGATCGACCTCAGGAAACGGGGATTCGGCGGCGGCATGATGACGGACGACCGCCGCATGAAGTTCTGTGCTGGGAGATTCCGGGGCGGTGTGGCCGAAGTTTTCTAGGATTTCTCGCAGCTTGGGATCGGCGGTGATGTCGGGCTTCACGCCACCCGTGGGCGCGATGAGAAGCGTGCCGTAGATGTCGAAGATCACGGCGCGGTAGTTTCGCGGTGGAGCAAGATTCGAATGCCATGCGGAGAGCAAAAAATGAAACGATTCCGGCTTGAGATGAGCGGTTAGAATTTCATGAGTTGGTAAATAGGTGAGCGTTTCTTCCTGCTGCTGGATGAGATGCGAGTAGAGAGTGGTGAGGTTTTTTTGATATTCATCCAGCGAATACGGTGCGAGCTGATCCGGCGTGGCCGAGGGAATTCGATTCGAGATGGTCGCTGCCAGCCAATCATGAATCGGCTGGGTTTCCTCCCCGATTTTTACCCGAGGAAGCGTGCGATGGATGGGATCGGCAAGCCGTTCGATCACCGCTTGCTGGAGCGCTTCCGGGAGATTTCCGAAGTCGAGGTCATTGCCTTGCATCAAGCTTGCCAGAGCGAGGCTGACATTGCCATTCGGCATGGCTCTTCGATAGGAGTGGAAATTTCTTTCTAACGAGAGTGTGAGAAAATCTTTTAAAATTTGCGTTTCGATCCAGTCGGCGGGGATGAGAAGTTGATCGTAAAGCAGTCCGTGGCGGATGTCGTGGCGGGCGTGCTCCACCGTGAGATGGGGCAAATTTCTACCTAACAGTGGCTTGCCGCTAGCGATGGATTCCAGAAAGGTGAAGCCGAATCCTTCCTCCACCGAGGTGGTAATGAAGTGAGATGAGTGCCTGATCCATGACTCGAAGTCACTGCCCACACCTGCGACAGGCGCAAGGCGATCGGTCACACCGAACTCGATCGGTAAGTTCAGACTGGCTGCAAATTTCCGCCAAAGATCATGCCCAAGAATTGCTTCGGGATTGAGCGGCGCACGACTGATGGCGATGCGTGTGCCCGAGGGGACGAGTGCAGAAAGTAAGACGAGTTCGCCGATGTTTTTGCGACGGATGCCACGGATGGGGGCGAAGAGAATTGGCGAAGCGGAAGGTGCAGGTGGAGCCTGGGGTAGGGGAGTGATGGCGTTGGGAAGCAGGCACGCATTTTGGTGGGGAAGTCCGGCGGTGGTGAAGATTTCCAGATCACGGGAGTTGAGAAATGCGTAGTGAATGCGCGGCGAAATGGGATAGAGTTTCTGGCAATCCGCGATGAGGTGATAATTCGCAGGTCTACCGGCCTCCGCGAGATCGTGGATTTGTAAAACGATATGTTCGCCCGCTTCCGCAAGTCGCGCGACGGTCTCCGCTAGGAGGCAATTTTTACCAAGTGAGTGATTATGAAAATGCCAGACATCGGGTGAGCCGCCGAGTGCTTTGTGAGCGGCGGCACGAAGGGAATCGGTAAGAATTAGTGGGGTGAAATCGCCTGGAGTATTTCGATAGCCCAGCGCAGGAATCGTCTCACTCGTGAGAATGACATGCTGGATGCCAGCGGTTGTTAGAGCTTGCGAAGCTGCCTCAATCACCCGAGTGACACCGCCGGGATTGAGATGATAGTGGACGATGGCGACACGCATGGTTGCTACGAAATTGTAATTTTTTCAAATCGGTGATCGGTTTGACGAGGAGCCACCCAATTTCAAATCCCAGCCGAAAATAGGGGTAATTAGAAGATGTGTTCGCGGTGTGGCTGTCGAGTAAGATGATTTTACCCCTTGACCAAAGAACGGCCATAGCAGCGGATATCCATCTTGTCTTATGCCACTCGTCCAGCACAGCCGTTTCACCTCGATCGACTTCGAATCGGCGGGTGCTGCGCGGGGAGAAACAGACACACCGGTGCAAGTCGGGCTGGCCACATGGTCGGTGGAAGATGGCCACGGCGGCGCGTTTGTTTCCTACCTCCACACCGATCAGCCGATCCACTGGGCTGCTCGAAAAGTCCACGGCATCGGCCCGGAACAACTCGCAAACGCGCCTGCTCTGCTCACGCTTTGGCCCGAGTTTAAGAAGCGTCTCGCTGGATCCATCATCGTCGCTCATGGCAAGGGCACGGAAAAGCGGTTTCTCCGCGCGTTCCCCGGCCACGGCTTCGGCCCGTGGATCGATACACTTCTGTTGTCACGAGCAGCGTGGCCGCAGCGGATGGACCACTCGCTTGGTGCGCTGTGCGACGGTCATGGACTCACCGAGGAAATCCGGTGTCTCGTTCCTGAAAAGTCGTGGCATGATGCATTGTTTGATGCGGTCGCTTCATTGGTTTTACTCGCCTATCTCATCGAAAATCATGGGCTAAAAGATCAGCCCGTCGATTTTCTCGTGCGGCCAGACACTTCCCGGTGGCACGCCAACCGCAGACCCTTTCAACCATGAACTTGAGCCAAGCGTTCTGCCTCCTCATTCCTCTTTCCAGCCTCGCTTCCGGCCAAACTCAGGCGGATCAAGACGCCGCATTTGTCCGCCTGCTGCTGAGTGAAAATCTCGCCGAGCGCACGTTTTCATTCGCCACCATCGCCGAGGCCAGCTCTGGGAAAAGGGTCATCCCGCTGACTGAAGATCCCGCTCATCGCCGCGTGACTGCTGCCATCCAGAACGCACTCACCGCGATTTTACCCGAACTGAATGCGCCGGAGTCTCCCGTTCGCAAGCTCCGCCGGATCAATGAGGCATCGAAGTTTTTCGAGGATCATCTGCTCAAGCGTCTTGCTGCCACTCCCGGCCTGACTTGTGAGATCCCTCGCACTCGCCAAGGTGAGCACCAACGGTCCGGTTATCCAGACCTCCGCATCGTCGATCTGGAATCGAAGTTGGTCTTCTATCTGGACCCCAAACTCGTCGAGCAAGGCTCCGCCGAAAGTACCTTCCGCTCGTTTTATTTCGAGCCGAAGAACGAGACCCTGAAGATCACGGAAGACGCGGTGCATCTGCTCGTCGGGATTGAGCACGATGGGAAAAATCGGCTCTGGACTTTCACGGGTTGGCGGCTGGTGGATTTATCGAAACTACGCGTCCGGCTGAAAGCAGAGTTCCAAGCATCCAATGCCGAGCTTTACCCAAAAACCAAGCTTTCCCTGCCGGTTTTGGACCGTTAATTTTTCAAAACTATCCTGACAGTGAAACTGACTCCGAAAATCTAGCTCACTTTACTTTTCTTTCATGACGTAGCGCAGGAAAATACAATCGTGTGGTTCAAGATCGACATTTCCAAGCTTGAACGACTTGTTGCCCCAGACATCATAGATATCATAGCTTTCATCGGGGTTGAGCCCGAGGCTTTTTAGGGAAGTATTCACGGATTTTTTGTCGGCAGA
>JANORE010000046.1:0-3142 GCA_031415155.1 Akkermansiaceae bacterium
CAGGGCATCGCCCTGGGTAGAAAAATCCTAAGGAATTCAAGCCCTGAAGGGGCGAAATCGGGTGGGCTGCCTCCCGAAGAGTGACGCCCCTTCAGGGCTAAATTATTTCGTCAACCCATTACCTAGGGCGATGCCCTAGGCTATCGCATTTTGCCCCGTTGGGGCAATTAAGCCCCAACGTTTTCCACAAAACATGAAGTGCTGCATTATAATCAATGAGCCGCCATCGCGGTATCTGCTAGATTCACCATCGCATCTGCATTTCCCGAGAGGGCAGTAGCCCGGATCTTACTGGGGCGAATGTGAGAGCGTTCGTTGAGAAAAGTAAGTAGGTGATTCCGACATTCGGTATAACGTGGATCGGCTAAAATTTCCGCGCGGTTTCTCGGTCGATCGAATGGAATGCTCAAGATGTCACCCACTTCAGCTTCGGGTCCGTCTGTCATCATCACGACACGATCCGACAGGAAAATCGCTTCATCGACATCGTGAGTCACCATCAATGTGGTGAGTTTATTTCTCCGCCACAGAGCGAGTAAAACTTCTTGAAGCTCCATTTTAGTGAGTGAATCTAACATTCCGAATGGTTCATCGAGCAGAAGCATCTTGGGCTGAAGGGCGAAGGCCCGGGCGATGCCCACGCGTTGTCTCATGCCCTGAGAAAGGTCGCCAGGGTATTTGTGCATAGCATTGCCGAGACCAACCACGGAAAGGTAGTATTCTGCGAGTTCTTTCCGCTCTCGCTTGGAGGCGGTGAAGTAGACTTGATTGACCCCTAACATGACGTTTTCAAAGGCGCTCATCCACGGCAGCAGGCAGGGCGATTGGAAGACGACGCCACGGTCTGGACCCGCCTCGTTGGTTTCCCTTCCTGCTAGAATCATGGCTCCATCGGTGATGTCAGTGAGGCCAGCGACCATGGAGAGGACGGTGGATTTCCCGCAGCCGGAGTGGCCGATGAGAGTGATGAATTCTCCGGGGGCGAAATTGAGGGTGAAGTCCTTGACGATGACGGCGGGTCCCTTGGCCGATGGATAGGCCTTGGTGAGTTTGAAAAGTTCGAGGACGGGTGCGTGAGTGGTGCTCATGAGGCTTCGATATTGAGTTCTTCGCGAGCGAGTTGCGAGCGGCGGCGAGGCTCGGGACGATCAAAGATAGAACTTATCTTGCGAACGACTCCGAGGTCTTCGGGAAGGATGTCTGGAACGGCGAGTTTTTTGACGAGGGTGGGGGAGCTGTCTTTTTTGGCACTCAGCAGGGTGTTGATGAGTTGGAGTTTGAGATCCTTAAACTCGGCGGTCTTGATGACTTCCCGGCGGTCGCGAGGACGTGCGATGGAAATGGACATTTCAGCACCGAGGGTGGCTCCTTCCGTGCCGGGAAGCAGCGGGACGACGCGGTCAGCAACGAGGATGGCCTCGTCTGGGTCATTTGTAATCCAGACGACCGTGGTGCGATTTTTTTGCCAGATATCGACGATTTCGTCTTGGAGAGTGGCGCGTGTGAGAGCGTCTAGCGCAGAAAGAGGTTCGTCTAGCAGGAGGATACGTGGGTTGACCGCCAGGGTACGAGCCACGGAGACACGCTGGCGCATACCGCCGGAGAGTTCGCGCGGGAGCTTGCCGGAGGCCGGAGTGAGCTTGACCATGGCGATGTATTCAGCCGTGCGGTCGGCGCGTTCGCTAGCACTTAGGTTGGGGAAAATTTGATCGACGGCGAGGGCGACGTTTTCGGTGACGGTTAGCCAAGGGAGGAGCGAGTAGTTTTGGAAGACGATGCCTCGCTCGGGGCCGGGGCCATCGATGGTTTTTCCATTCATCCTCGCTTGGCCGGTGGTTGGCTGGACGAGGCCAGCGATGAGGTTGATGAGGGTGCTCTTGCCAGTGCCGGAGTAGCCGATGATCGAGACGAAGTCGCCTTCGTGGATCGATAAATTCACATCGCGGAGGACGGTGTTGCACTCATGGGCACGCCCGTAGGTCTTGGAAATGCCGGAGAGTTCGAGGATAGGGCTCATAGGTTTTGATAGATCTTCTATTTAAGCAGAACGGAAGCGGCCCTCAATCATACTCATCGCACGGTCGAGAATATACCCGATGAAGCCAATCGTTAGAATCGACAGGATAATGTGAGCGTAGCTGTTCGCATTGTATTGCTGCCAGAGGAAGCCGCCTACGCCAGGCTTTCCGATGAGCATTTCCACGGCCACGATGACAAGCCACGCGATCCCTAACGAAAGGCGGAAACCGGTGAACATATAAGGAAGTGCCGAGGGGATGAGAATTTTAAAAAGCGTCTTCATCTTTGAGAGTTTGAGCACTTTGGCGACGTTCAGATAGTCTTGCGGAACCGCTCTGACACCGACAGCGGTATTCAAAACCGTGGGCCACATGGCGCAGATGGCGATGGTGAAAAGTGCCGCAGCATCCGAGGTGCCGAAGACGGATACGCCAGCAGCATTCTGGATTTTGAGCCCGCTGAAAAGAACCATCCCAAGTGGGAGCCATGCGAGAGGGGAAACGGGGCGAAGGATCTGGATAATAGGATCGAAGGCGCGAGTGAAATTTTTAGATAGACCGAGGAAAAATCCGATGGGAGTGCCAAGGATGAGGGCGATGGCATAGCCTTGGGCGACGAGCTTGAGAGAAAGCCAAGCGAAGCGAAGGATGCCTTGATCGAGTTCACCACGCTTGGCGAAGGGCTCGACGATATAGGGTTTACTTTTGATCCAAGTTTCTGAAGGGGAGGGGAGATCTTTGGAAAGCCCCGTCCGAACGGTCTTGGTCACCGTGTCTCCGAAGTCATCTACGGAGGTCGTTGTCTTGCCACTGCCTGCGATCACAGACCAGCCGCCTAGGCAAATCAGCAGTGCAATGACCGGAAGAAGAATGGCATCGAGTTTAAGTTGATAGAAGAATTTCATGAAATAGTTGTGAGTTGCTAGTATGGGGGAGCAGAGGCTCCCCCTCAGAAAGTGGGGCGGATACCCCGATGATGGTATGATTTAGCCTTTGAGTGTTTTGATCGCGAAGGACTTGACGTAAGTTTCCATGTCGGCAGCAGGATCGAAAACATCACCGTCAAAGAACGTTTCCTTCTCCATAGATGCGCCACCGTGAGTATAACCGATTTCCTTCATCGC
>JANORE010000047.1:0-1890 GCA_031415155.1 Akkermansiaceae bacterium
TGATTTCTTGGCTGCCGTTTTTTTAGCAGCGACCTTTTTGACAGCGACCTTTTTGACAGCAGCCACTTTCTTCGCGGCCACTTTTTTGACAGCGACTTTTTTCGCAGGGGATTCTGGAGCGGTTGGATCAGTTTTTTTAGCAGACATTATTTTGAGGGTAAAATTTTGCGAATCAATATGAGAATCATGAGGCTTTCTGGTGATTGCCAACGCCTTAGATCGACGTATAGTCCCGCTGTGTCCAGCCATTATTCATGGAGTTCATCGCGTGATCGCGATTCGTATCATCTGCCCGGTCCAGACCGCCTTGGCTGGTGGGCGGCCTTGGCCATGCTTCTTTCCGTCTTGCTGCACCTCGTCCTTTTCTTCGCGCTTGATCGACTCAAAATCGCTTTCAAATTTGACGAAGCCCGCGAACTCAGCACACGTCCCGTGGATATCCGGCAAGTGGAAATCCCGCCGCTGGACATGGAGCGCGAGCAACCGGTGACACCGGAAAAAACGGTAGAACCTCCCAGGGACGTCGCCTCTCTGCTGGATGATGTTGAGCTGCTGGACGCGCTTCCCAAGAATCAGGAAATCGACATCAAGCCGGATGTTTCCATACCGGAGTATGCCTTGAAGATGGAAAATCCGGCCAAGACAGGCACGCCAGAAGCCTCGGTTCTCGAAATTTCCTCGAATTTTGAAATCGACTCCACGCTCCCGGAATTTGGCAGTGAGCCAGTCTCCATCAAGCCAGCCGAGATCGGCCAGCTCACCGTCGATCCCGGCCATGTGCAGGCGGACGACTCTGCGCTCGGGAAATTCACCGACGAGCTGATTCAAAAAGGGGCCAATGGAGTTGCAAAAAATGGCACCCTCGATGGCATCACCTCGCTGGACTCGCTGCTGGATCTCCCGGCCAACACACTGATTAGCAAAAAAACGATGCTCCCGAGCGATTTGCTTTTTGAATTTAATAAATCCGAACTCCGGGAAAGTGCCAAAGTCGGCCTAATGAAGCTCGGCCTGCTCATGGACCGAAATTCCGAGCTGTATTGCTGGATCGAGGGCCACACAGACCTCGTCGGCGGCGACGAATTTAATCTCAACTTGTCCATCAAACGGGCCGAGGCTGTAAAAAATTACTTGGTGAAATCCCTGCGAATGGATGCTGACAAGATCATCACTCGCGGCTTCGGGCGCTTTTCACCGATCATTTCCTTCGGCTCTGCCATGGAGCAAGCAGGCAACCGCCGCGTGGAAATCCGGATGCGGAAAACGCCACCCACCGAGGAGCAACGGACCTTCACACCGCAGAAAGCGACCGTCATTGAGGAGCCGCCACCGCCGCCAACTCCGCGAGCCGTGCTTGTGAAGCCGAAGCGTATCCCGATCGAAGAAGATGAAATTTCTCCGCCCAGAGCCGCGCCTGTGATCGAGAAGGCAAAGGTCATCGAAGAGCCGCCAGAGCCTCCCCGCGCCGCGCCAGTGGAAGAATTTGAATAAATCTGAGGCTGCGTTCAGATGCAGGAGCCCCTTGGTATGAGGAACCCGACGAAGCTTGAGACAATTCCGTGCTGGATTAGCGCATTTCATTTCACGCATGAGAATTCCAGCAATACTAACACGCATTCTTGATGCGGTTCTCGCATGAAATGTGCTACACAACTGCGCATGATGATTTGTGGAAATGATACTGTCGCTCAAAGGATTGCCCCAACGGGGCAACATGCGATAGCCCAGGGCAACGCCCTGGGTAGAGAAATCCTAATGAATTCAAGCCCTGAAGGGGCGAAACTTGATGCGTCACCTCCTGAAAAGTTGCGCCCTTTCAGGGCTAAACCACTTCGTCCACCCATTACCCAGGGCGATGCCCTGGGCTATCGCATGTTGCCCCGTTGGGGC
>JANORE010000048.1:0-5866 GCA_031415155.1 Akkermansiaceae bacterium
CTATTTCTACACCGGTTCGTATTTGGAAAAAGAAAGCGACGAGGACAAAACGATCTTCGACGTGCTGAATCCGGATCTCAAAACGATTATTCACATCCCGAATGTGAATTCCCGCGAGAGCACGAAGCAAAAGATCAAAGAGGTCGAGGACATCATCCACGGTCTGGGCGACTACAAAGGCGTAGATCCCGAAACGGGATTTTATCTAGTAAAAGCCAGCACTGGAAAAATCCTGCGCATCGCAGATTTGGTGGACGACGATCCTAACAAGCGGGACAAAATTTCCTCCGCGCTTAAAGATCCGGCGCAAAAAAACAATCGCGACCACGTGGACATCATCATCGCGCTGGGTATGGCCAAGGAAGGCTTTGACTGGATCTGGTGCGAGCACGCACTGACCGTCGGCTATCGTTCCAGTTTGACGGAAATCATCCAGATCATCGGACGTGCCACTCGCGATGCCGAGGGGAAAACGCGGGCGATTTTCACCAATCTCATCGCCGAGCCAGACGCTGCTGAGGAAGCCGTGACCGATGCCGTGAACGATACGCTCAAGGCCATCGCCGCCAGTCTGCTGATGGAGCAAGTGCTAACGCCAAAGTTTAATTTTGCACCGAAAAACCCCGCCAGCACTGCTGTGGCAGGATACGATTACGGCGGAAATGGCTACCAGTCCGGCCAATGCAACGTCGGCATTCACCCGCAGACGGGAAGTGTCCATGTGGAGATCAAAGGTCTGGTCGAGCCGAAAAGCCCCGAGGCCAGCCGCATTTGTCAGGAAGATCTCAACGAGGTGATTGCGGCCTTTGTGCAGGATAAAGTCGCGCTAGAACGCGGGCTTTTCGACACTGAACTCGTCCCCGAGGAGCTGACCCAAGTCCGCATGGGGAAAATCATCAAAGACAAATATCCCGAGCTTAACGAGGGCGACCAAGAGTCCGTCCGGCAACACGCCATCGCCGCAATGAACTTGATCCAGCAGGCGAAAAAAATGCTCAACGTGGACGGCGCACAGGGAGAAAGTGGCGGCACCGCTTTCATCGACGGCGTCCGCAAGTTTGCCATGGACGTGAGAAATCTGGACATCGATCTCATCGACGCCATCAATCCTTTTGGCGAGGCTTACGCCATTTTATCCAAGGCCATGAGTGAAGACAGCCTCATAAAAATGCAGGAAATCATCACTGTGAAAAAAGTCGCACTCAGTCTGGAAGATGCGCGGTATCTCGCCAAACGCGCCCTGAAATTTAAAGAAGAACGCGGCAGGTTACCTTCCATCATGGCCGCCGATCCTTGGGAAAAACGCATGGCCGAGGGAGTCGCCTTTCTCGCCAGTGAAATCCGCCGACAAAAGGAGGCTGCCCGTGGCTAAGAAAAAAGCCGAGCCGAGTCATGAGGACGACGCGCTACTCGCCGAGCTGGGAGTCGATACCGCCCCCGCCGAGAAAGGTGCCCGCACCGCACGGGAAGAGCGCATCATCGCGGGCTTCGAAGAGATCCAGCGCTTTCACGAAACGCACCACAGAATGCCGCGCCACGGGGAAGATTACGATATTTTTGAGAGACTTTACGCCGTCCGTCTCGACCAAATTCGCAGCAGTGACGAATGCAGAGTCCTGCTGGCCACGATGGATTCGCAAGGTCTGCTGGACACAAAATCCGAAACCGCGCACGACGAAATCGACGACGCTGCCCTACTCGCTTCACTGGGCGTGGAAAACGAGCTGACCGACCTTCAGCACATCAAGAGCCGCAAGGAAATTCATGCGGCAGAGGAAATCGGGAAAAACACACCCTGTGAGGATTATCATTTGTTCAAACCGCTATTTATGAAGGTTCAGGAAGAACTGAAATCAGGGATTCGGAAGACAACTCCATTTAAAGAAAACGCTGAAATCCTTACCAAACAGTGGTTTATCCTAAACGGCCAAAAAACCTATGTGGCCGAAGTGGGAGAGGCGATCAAAGCGCCCAATGGTGAGTTCGATGCGCGTCTCCGTGTCATTTACGATAACGGTACCGAAAGCAATATTCTGCGCCGGTCCCTGATCCGCGCCCTCAACAAAGATGAAGCGGGTCGCAGAATCAGCGATCCCTCGCTCGGTCCCTTGTTCGCCGATGTCGTGGACGAAGACGACATCGAAAGCGGCACCATCTATGTCCTCCGTAGCCATTCAGAAGATCCACACATCAAAGCCCACCGCGAGATCATCCACAAAATCGGTGTCACCAGCGGCGACCTCAAAAAACGCCTCGCTGCTGCCAAAGACGATCCGACCTTCCTCATGGCAGATGTTGAAGTGGTCGCTACCTACCAGCTTTCCAACATCCACCGCGTGAAGTTGGAAAATTTAATCCATCGCTTCTTCAAATCCGCGAAAATCGACGTCAAAATCAAAGACCGTTTTGGCAAGTCGATCCTACCCAACGAATGGTTTCTCGTGCCACTACAGGTGATCGACGAAGCCATCGCCAAAATTAAAGACGGCAGTATGATCGATTTCTTATACGACCCGAAGCAATGTAAACTTGTTCGCCTTGGCATTGATTCCTAGGCCGCAACGCCGCTGGCGATGATCTCGAAAAAGCTCTGGGCTTCCAGTGCTCCGCCGCCGATGAGTGCTCCGTCGATGTCTGGGCAGGCCATGAGTTCAGCGGCGTTGTTCGGTTTTACGCTGCCGCCGTATTGGATACGGATTTTCCCGGCTACGTCATTGCCATAGAGTTCAGCGATGAGGGAGCGGACGAACTTATGGGCGTCCTGCGCTTGCTGAGAAGACGCGGTGACGCCAGTGCCGATGGCCCAGACCGGTTCGTAAGCGATGACCGTTTCCGACATATCTTTTTCCGTGAGACCTGCGAGACCATTCGTGACCTGAGTGCGGAGAACGCTCTCAAGTTTGCCAGCTTCCCGTTCAGGAAGAGTTTCCCCGATGCAGAAGATGGGCTTCAAATTCGCCTCGCGTGCTTTCTTCATCTTCGCGTTAATGATCGAGTCGGTTTCGCCGAAAATGGAACGACGTTCGCTGTGGCCGAGGATGACGTAATGAACGAAAAACTCGCGTAACATCAGCACGCTGATTTCGCCCGTGTAAGCGCCGGAATCAAACTGCGAGCAGTTTTGCGCCGCAATCTGAATCGCGTGCGCATTTTGGCCGGAGGCCGCATGGTGCAAGATATCAGCGAGCTTCGATAGCGAGGTGAACGGCGGTGCGATTACGATTTCACAAGGGAAATTCTCGCTTTGGATTTTGGAAATAAAGCTCTTGGTGAAGTCTTCCGTCTCGGAAGCACCTTTGTTCATTTTCCAGTTAGCGGCGAAGATTGGTTTACGAATCATGGGAGATAAATGTCAGAGTTAGATAGTGTCGATTTATACTTCAGTGAGTGCAGCCACGCCAGGGAGGACTTTACCTTCGAGAAGTTCGAGCGAGGCACCGCCACCGGTGGAAATGAAAGTCATTTGGTCATCAAGACCGAATTGATTGACTGCGGTGACCGAATCTCCGCCACCGACGATCGTGACGCCATCGCTTTTCGCCATGGCCTCGCCGATGGCACGCGTGCCCTTGGCGAATGTTTCAATCTCGAATACTCCCATCGGTCCGTTCCAGATGATTGTCCTCGCCTTGGCGATTTCCTCGGAAAATTCTTGGATGGCGACGTCGCCGATGTCGATTCCTTCCCAGCCGTCGGGAGTTTCGCCGCCTTTTTCGTATTCGCCAGTGACTTTCGTTTCTGCGCCTTCTTTAAATTCTTGAGTCACGCGGGTGTCAGCAGGCAGGAGGAATTTCACGCCTTTGGTTTTCGCCTTTTCGAGGATGTCCAGCGCGAGGTCGAGTTTGTCTGCTTCGACCCGGCTGTTGCCCGTTTTGTAGCCTTGTGCCTTGCGGAATGTGTTCGCCATCGCGCCACCGACGAGGAAGGAGTCGGCCTTTTCCATGAGTGCGGCGATGACTTGAATTTTATCCGAAACCTTCGCGCCACCCATGACGACGAGGAAAGGACGCTCGGGGTTTTGCAGCTTACCGTCGAGGTATTCTAACTCGCGCTCCATCAGGAGGCCCATGGCGCTTTGTTTGACGAAATGAGTGACGCCTTCTGTGGAGGCGTGGGCGCGGTGGGCGGTGCCGAATGCGTCGTTGACGTAAATTTCTGCGCTGCCCGCAAGTTGCTTGGCGAAGGCGGCATCGTTTGCTTCCTCGGCGGAATAAAAACGCGTGTTTTCTAGCAGGAGAACTTCGCCAGGCTGGAGCGCGGCGCGGAGAGCATCGACTTCTGCGCCGACACAATCTGGAGCGAGCTTCACGGGCTGGCCGAGGATTTCCGCGAGATGGGCAGCGGCAGGAGCGAGTGAAAATTTCGCTTCAGGTCCGCCTGTAGGACGACCCAAGTGCGAGCAGAGAACCAGCTTGGCCCCGCCAGAAATGAGGTGGCGGATGGAAGGCACTGCGCCTTGGATGCGGGTATCGTCGGTGATGGCACCGTCTTTGAGTGGGACATTGAAGTCCACACGCATGAGAACTTCCTTAGAGGATACGTTGAGATCGCGGATCGAGAGTTTTGCCATGGCGGACGGCATCCCGCATTACGGCGGCAGTGCTGTCAAGATTATCGAGGCAGCGGTTCTTTCCGGAAACGCTCATTCTGGCGGCGTAATTGAGAATCGGTGGGTAAAAAATTGATCGCACGGGCCGACCATTCGAGGGCTTTGGCGCGATTTCCTTTTACGAACAGGATTTCAGCCATCGTGTCTAAGTAAGCGGAATGATCAGGATTGAGTTCTAATGCGCGTGTTTCGTATTTCTCGGCTTCATCTAAATTGAGGCGAGCGCGTGAAGCGAGCCAAGCCGTGGTGTTGAGTGTGTTGTCGCAGTTAGGAAATTTTTCAATCACGGCGGTCATTCGAATCCACGACTGCTTGAACCATTCATCATGCTGCTCCATCAAGCCGACAGAGCGGAGAGCTGGGAAAAAATCATCGGCCAAAGAACCATCACCGGGATAGGTTTTATAGAATTTTTCCAGTAGTAATATTGCTCCATTACGATCTTCTTTGACGAGAGCAAGAGCACGGCCAAGATCGGACTGAAATCGGAATCCTGATCCATTAAATCTTTGATTATCTGATTGGTAAAGAAGGTGTATATGTGCAAGAACTTCGTCGACAGAGGCGACTTGCCGCCATCTTTTCTGCTCTTTCAGGATGACTGAATATTGCTGAAGTATTGTCCCAAACTCTGGCTCATCTGGATCACATTGGCTACTTGCTCTTGCCAGCCAGTCAGCCGCTTTGGCGTAGTCATAAACACTCGCATAAGCGTCGGCAATGGCAGCGATATTGCTGCCGAGTGCGAGTTTTTCGACCCACTGATCGTGGGCGGCCGCCTCCTTAAGTCGACCCGCTCGCCGTAACAAACCTGCGGCGTAAGCATGCAATTGAGGATTCGGATTTTGGGTTCCCCGACCCATCTCCTCGATCTGTTTTAAAAAATAACCAGCCGCCTCCTCCCAGCGTTCGAGGGCGGTGAGATCGGCAAGATTGATGAGCCAAGAAAATTGAGGCCGGTTATTTTCTGGAAGCCTATCCCATATTTTAAGGCAATTGCCGACATCAGCGCTGAAATAAGAACCCGAAGTTAAACTACGGAGTGAGAGAGCGAGTAATTTGAGTGATTCTATTTGGCGATCGGGCGGAGTATCTTCGATATGTTTCCATGCAAGGGTCAGCCATTGATCTCGGACTTTATTAGGATCTCGGCCCATCCGGGAGAGTGCCATCATCCCATTGAGTCGCTCCGCGCGGCTGGCCTGAGGAGCCAGCTCTGCCAGCCAATTCCAGATTTCTGAAATATAATCTTCGCCG
>JANORE010000049.1:0-3262 GCA_031415155.1 Akkermansiaceae bacterium
GCTATTCTTAGCAGCAGGAATGGCTGCTTTCTTTTTGTTTGCCATCGTTGTGTTGTATCGAGTTAAGAGCATTGTTGGCTGGGCCAGAGAAAATGGATTCTGCTCAGCACAAGGCGCGGGAGGCTATGCAGCAGGCATAGCGGTGTCAACGAAGCAGTTACGGGAAAAACACTCGTTTTGGATTACCAGAATTGCGTTTAAAAAAATTCCGATTACCGCAGGCCACGCAACAACAATTCCGCATTGGTCTTCGTCGCTTTTAAATTAGCCAACAAGGTCTCGATGGCGTCGCCTATCGGTTGCTGCGCAAGCTGTTTACGAATATCGATCACTTTTAGAAACTCATCTGGATGATACAGTCGATCATCGTTACGAGTGCCAGATTGAGGAATATGGATCGCCGGAAAAACACGCCGCTCGGCGAGCTCACGATCTAAGCGGACTTCCATATTTCCAGTCCCTTTGAACTCCTCGAAAACGACATCATCCAGACGACTTTCTGTTTCCACCAGCGCCGTGGCGAAAATGGTGAGCGAACCGCCCTCCTCGACATTACGAGCTGTCCCAAAAAATTTCCGCGACTTCTGCAAAGCCGCCGGACTCACACCACCGGAACCAATCGGTCCACCTTGCATCGCCGAGTTATGCCCTCGTGCCAGACGAGTCAAACTATCTAACAGAAGAATCACATCTTTGCCTTGCTCGACGAGTCGCTTCGCTCGCTCAATGACAAGGTCTGCCACCTGAGCATGGCGCCGTGGTGACTCATCAAACGTCGAAGCAAAAACTTGCGAGCCAACGGTCTCCTCGAAGTCCGTGACTTCTTCTGGGCGCTCATCCAGCAATAGAATAATCAGCTCTGCATCTGGGTGATTTTTCCGGATGGAGCGAGCGATCTGCTTGAGTAAAATCGTCTTTCCGCCACGCGGAGGAGCGACGATGATTCCGCGCTGCCCTTTGCCCAGCGGAGCGATAAGATCAATGGCTCGCACCCCGAGAAAATCATTCCCCTCACCTTCTAAATGAATCCGTTGATCCGGGAATAGTGGAGTGAGTCGATCAAATTCTTTAGGAACTTGATAATCTGCTGCTGGCTTACCCTCAATCTCTAACACCTCATAACCCGAGAGATACTTATCCCGTTCTTTGGGTGAACGCACCCGGATTTTAATCCGTTGCCCGATTCGTAAGGAGTAATCACGAATCAAATTCGGGCTGAGATGAATATCATCTGGCCCAGGACGGAAGCTCCGATCCGGGTCGCGCAACATCGCGAAATGATCCTTCGATTGCTCGAGAATTCCTTCGCAGATCAGCCCAGCTCCCTCATAGGAGTAAAAACAAAGTAACTCATAGACCAACTGGCTCTTCGGAATTCCGCCTTGGATTTTTGCCGGAATTGCTTCAGCCATTGCTTGAAGTTCTGCAAGTGGCTTGAGGCGGAATTGGTTGATATCAATGGAGACTGGCACGGATGCCAACAGGTCAGTGGCGAGTGTCGTTTGAGATTTTAGGTCTTGGGATTCGGATGGAGGAGTCATGAGAAATGATTGAGCGAAGCGGCGGAGTTGAGATCGAAGCACCGAGAGCGGACCCTCGTTCCAGAAAACCACATCTGCGCGAGATATTTTTTCCTGAATCGGTAACTGGGTCGCGAGGATAGACTCGATCAAAGCATCATCGAATCCACTGCGTGATTTGAGCCGCTTAATTTGAGTGGATCGGGAAGAGGCGATGACAATCACTTCAGTCTGGCCGAAATCAAATCCCTTTTCAAAAAAGAGCGGAATGTCTGCAATGAATAATTCCACCCCCTGTTTAGCAGCAGATTCTAGGGAATCAAGACATTCTTCTCGAACTCTTGGGTGAAGAATGGCTTCCAACTTGATGCGAGCTGATTCATCAGCGAAAACGAGATTTCTAAGAAAAAGTCGATCGACTCGTACATGGCAATCCAGTGCTTCTGCCCCGAATGCCTCAAAAATCAGTGCCGCGATCTCAGCATCTGAATCCATCATCCGATGAACCGATGCATCACCGTCGAAAATTTCGAGCGAAGGGAGCAATTCTTTCAGTATCCGGCATACGGTGGATTTCCCCGATGCAATCCCACCTGTTAACACCGCGATTTTCATCAAATACAGAATCCGAGGAATTCATTACGGAATCAAGAACACAAGTCCGACCGGAATTTTCCGATCCACCAAAATGGGCGAAGGAATTCCCTTCGCCCATTTCTGAAATCACACAACTGCTCAGAACTATTGTCCTGCTGGCATCTCAATCGGGGGAAGTATGTCACTCCCCAAATCCGAACTTACTGACGTTGATACAGGCGCATCGGGTCCACGAAGCGGACGTCCTGTGGCATCAATAATTTGAGCCGTGACGAAGATAATCAAATTACTCTTGATCCGGTTTTCACCCTTCGTCTGGAACAAACGTCCAATGATCGGGATGTCACCCAGAATCGGCACTTTGTCTTCCACGTTTTGAACGTCTTCCCGCATCAAGCCACCGACAGCCACCGTGTAGCCATCATAAATGGTGAGTGAAGTCTTAACGCGACGTGAGGAGAACACCGGCATCTCGATGCGGTTCTCAGTGATCACCGAAATCACTGGATTACCCAGAGCGTCGGAAGATGGCGCTTGAATCGGGCTGCCATAGTTGATGAAACCTTCGAACTCGACAATCTCTGGCACGAAATTGAGATCGATCACGAAATCATTTTCACCAATCGTTGGCTCAATTTCGAGAGTGACGCCCGTATTGCGAGTTTCGAAAGCTGTAGGAGTTGCTGGAGTCACTGGGAATCCTCCACCACTGCTACCGCCCAGATTACCAATGATGCCACCGCCGCCGTTGCCTGTACCACCAGTTGACTGTGGAAGTTCTGGGGGTTCGTATTCGGTGGGATAAATAAATTCACGAATGATCTCGATGGTTGCCTTCTGGCCTGATTTCGCAGTTACAGAAGGAGCTGTCATTAAATCCGTTCCTTTCTTCTGTGCGAGACCACGCATGATCAATTGAACCTGACCATCGGAGAACAGTCCTGTAAGTGCTGCAATGCCCGGAGCGACATTCGCAGATTGTGAATTGCGACTTGGGTTGTTCAGAATCGCATCAATGTTGTTCCGATTGACTGCACCATCACCACTGCGAAGGCCGTTGGTAACCAGATTATCCGCAAATTGACCCGCAGCAGCAGGAATACCGTCACCAGCATCGACCAGACGAAGAGCGGCATCTTGTGCAG
>JANORE010000050.1:0-1622 GCA_031415155.1 Akkermansiaceae bacterium
AGCTGCTTTAAATGGTCGTAGCCATTGAGCTGCTCGTAATACGTGTAGTTGACGGTGTCGAATTTCGCTTCGTCCTGTGGCGAAAGCACGGCCTCGGCATCGCCGCGGAAATACGAACCCGTCATGGCGACGAGATGCGCCTTGTCCCGCGCCATGAACTGGCCGAGGTGCGCGCCCAGTTTGTTATCGGGATTCGCCGAAACGTGGTGAAATTCATCCACCGCGATCAAACAATCATCGAAAACTTCGACCCCGTAGCGATCCACCGCAAAGCGAAAGGTGGCGTGCGTGCAGACGAGGGTTTGATCTTCACTCTCTAAAAACGCCTTCACCGCGCTGACTTTGCCGCCATTGTCATCGCCCGGCGCATTGCAGAGGTTCCACTGCGGCGCGACTTCCCAATCTGCCCAGAAGCCGTATTTCGTCAGCGGCTCGTTGTTGAAACTCGCGCCGATGGAGCGCTCTGGCACGACGATGAGTGCCTTTTTTACGCCTTGGTTTTTCAATTTATCTAGCGCGATGAACATCAACGCGCGGCTCTTTCCCGAGGCGGGTGGAGACTTGATGAGCAGATACTGCTCGCCCCGCTTTTCATAGGCCCGCTCCTGCATCGCCCGCATCCCCATTTCGTTCGCCTTGGTGGAGCTGCCATTGCTGGCGTAGTTGACGGAGACGGATGGGATGGAGTTTGGAGAGTGGCTCATATTTGGTAAGTATCGTTCTCAGGTGCTGACTCCTCTTTTCCAAATGACAGGTAATCATAACGAGAAAAATCGATAAATTTACGAGCGTCCCACAGATTCATCTCACTTAGTGGAGTCACTGTGCATATCGGGGCATCAAACCAAACGGACTCTTCGAAAAGTTTCTGGATGTTCTCCGATAAGCTTTTGAGTGCTTTTATGGATTCTGTCTGTCTCATGACAGATGGCGTCACCATGAAGTGGAGCTGGATCTCATAACGTTCCTCATCTTTCAGCTCCTCGAAGGGCAGGACCGAAATCAAAAGAGAGCCAATATCGCCTTCACACTTCGCGATCTCTTTGCCGAAGTCTTTGGCAAGTGGACGGAATGCGTTTTCAAATGAATCGGGAAATGCAGGTCGCAGGTAGCGCTGTGCCCGCCATAAAATCAGATCCTCAAGCGCAGACTTAGAAAGGGTTAATCCTAGCAAAAATACCAGCGAAGCATGTCCCGAACGATCAAATAGGAAGATCTCCGCGATTACAGCATTCACCCAGATATCTTGTCCATTCTCTTGAATCTGGAAATGGATCTGGCGTGGATTTTTCCCGTTTTGGAGATTTGGGTCTGGTTTTCCAGCCAATTTTTCGAGTGGTAACAGCTCAAGATAGGGTTCCTTTTGAAAATCTGAGTTGATGCAATCACAGGTCTGATTGAGCACGAGAAATCCGCAGGCCGCCGGGTGGCTAGACGGCTTAGGAGCTAAGATAACGCCCTGCCGCCATCCTGCATCTTTCAAGGCTTGGCGGAGGTCCGACATCAAGAGTTGCGGTTTCGGGTGGCGTGAAGGGCTTTAGTGTTTTTCGCCCACGCTGCGTTCATGCGGCGTGCTGAGTCCGGTGGAGATGTCGCCGGAAGTGGCAGGGCTTCGCCAAGCA
>JANORE010000051.1:0-9937 GCA_031415155.1 Akkermansiaceae bacterium
GCGAAAAACAACCATTTAATCGGATGCTGGTCCGCATCAAAAAGGAAATTATTTCCTTCGGGATGGAGAGCATTCGCCCGGCGAATTATACCTCGCCGAAGATTGCGGCGAGCGAGTTGAAGCGCTGGCTGGACGAAGGTCGCCCGATCACGCTGTTAGACACTCGTAATGATTACGAGGTGAAGCTCGGCACGTTCAAGGGCGCGTTGATTCCTCACATCAACACTTTCAGAGAGTTTCCAGATGCCGTGAGAAAATTGCCAGAAGAGCTGAAAGATCAACCCGTCGTGATGTTCTGCACGGGTGGCATCCGTTGTGAAAAGGCCGGCCCATTCATGGAGCAGGAAGGATTTAAAAACATCTATCAGCTAGATGGTGGCATCCTGAAATACTTCGAGGAATGCGGCGGCGATCACTACGATGGCGAGTGCTTCGTCTTCGACCAACGCGTGGGAGTGGATCCTGGACTTCGTGAGACGGATCATGCCATTTGCTTCGTTTGCCAAGCTCCGCTGGATGCGGCAGATCAGGAAGACCCGCGCTATGAACTCGGTGTCAGTTGCCCACATTGTTTCAAGAGTCAGCCGGAGAAAATGGCGGAACGGATTGCGACTTTGCACGAGACGATTTCCCGTATCACCCATCCATTGCCGGGCTCGCTTCTGCTAGAAAATCGCCGCCCGGTGAACATTCCGGCAAGTCATGATGGCCGGACCTTGCTAGAAACACTGATTGAAATTTTCCCGCAAGTATCTGCCGAGGAATGGGAAGCGCGTTGCGATGCAGGACGCTTTGAGAACTACGGCGGCCAAGTCCGTAGGAAAGGCCATCTCGTCCGTGGCGGTGAGCGGGTGGTGCAGATTTTCCCGCCAGCGACTGAGCCGCCCGTCTCGGCAGACATTCGCATTTTATATGAAGACGAGGCGATCATCGTCGTCGATAAACCCGCGCCATTGCCGATGCATGCCAGTGGCCGCTTCCATCGCAACACGCTCCAGTATATTTTAAATCAAGCCTACGCGCCGAAGTATCCGCGACCGGTTCATCGGTTAGATGCCAATACCACCGGCCTCGTGGTTTTCGCTCGCACTCGTCATTTTTGCCGCTTGCTGCAAAGACAATTCCTCGAAGGCTCTGTCGATAAGCGATACTTAGTCCGGGCGCACGGTCATCCTGAGGCAGATCATTTTTTCTCCGAATCTGCCATTTCCGCTGAGCCAGATGTCATGGGGACTCGCGTGATTGATGAGGTAAATGGTCTCTCCGCACGGACCGATTTCCGGGTGATCGAGCGCTGTGACGATGGCACCACTCGGCTCGAAGCGAAGCTCGGAACGGGCAGGACGAACCAAATCCGTCTGCATCTCTGGGAGCTAGGTCACTCGGTCGTCGGTGATCCCGCCTATCTGCCCAATCAAAAAATCGGCGATAAGCAGACGCTGGATATCGAAGATCCACCGCTCCAACTCCACGCTTGGAAACTGACCTTCGAGCATCCACTTAGCGGCGCGGTGATGAGCTTCGAAGCTCCGATCGAGTCACCTCAGCTGTTATAAATTCGGCAAAACCGATCTTGCCCTCTATCCTCTAAATCCATAGGTGTAGCCATCTATGAATGATTGGTATTACGCGCAAGGTGGGCAACAAGTGGGTCCTGTTAGCTTTGAAAAAATTGCTGAACTCGCTCGCAATGGTGGGTTGGATCCGGTCAAAGATCTGGTTTGGAATTCAACGATGAAGGACTGGCTTCCAGCGGGCCAAGTGGAGGGTCTCTTCGGGCAAGCCAATCCCGTCACATCTGCGGTAGTGCCAGTATCTGATCCATCGAATCCTTATGCGGCCCCTAACAGCGCATGGAGTACCGATTCGCAACTCAGTGTCGGTGTGGCATTGGAGGAAATTCCTCCCGGCAGCGAACCCATCGACGTCGGGGCTTGTGTGAAGCGTGGATTTGATTTGTCCGTGCGGAACATCGGGATGGTCTTGGTCATCAGCATCATTTTCTTAATGATCACATTTACGGTCAGTGGAATTCACCAAGCGGTCATTATGGGTCTTGGTGTGGCCAGCTCGCCGATGGATCCTTCCACCTTGTCGCCTGAAGCACAGTTCAGTCAGTCGATGGCGGTATCCATGCAGGCCAGCAACATCATTGGCTCGATCATCCAACAACTGATTTCCATTTTCCTCACTCTTGGTGCGACACGCATCGGATTGAATTTAGTCTCAGGCAAGGAAATCTCGATCGGCATGTTATTCGGCGGCGGGAAAAAATTACTCCCCGCGCTCGGAGCCTCGATCCTCTACGGCTTGCTCGTCTTCGTGGGCTGCCTATTTCTGATCGTTCCCGGAATTTACCTAGCTCTAAAATATAGCCAATTTCTCAATGGAATGGTGGATCGGGACTTGGGAGTGATGGAATCCTTCGCCTACAGCTCATCCATCACCACGAACAACCGGATGAACTTATTTCTACTCGCTCTCCTTTACTTCGTCATTGCCTTAGCGGGTTGCCTCGCGCTGTGCGTCGGGCTGATTTTTGCTTATCCTGTCATCATGTTGAGCGGCATCGTCGCCTACCGATGGATGCAATACGGCCACCGTGCGGCGCTCGACTATCCCGGCACCACCACGCCAATGTTGTCGAAGCTGTGAGATCAAGTGCGGCGTCTAATCACTCCCTAAATTCCTTCCATGCTGAAACAACAACGGGCGGATCATTTGCTCCGGCGGCTCAATGAACTCTATCCAGAAACACCGATCCCGCTGGATCACAAAGACGCCTATACCTTACTCATCGCCGTTTTGCTCTCGGCACAATGCACGGATGTGCGGGTGAATCTCGTCACGCCTGCGCTATTCGATCTCGCGGATAATCCCTACGAAATGATGCGTGTGCCCGTTGCGGAAATCCAAGCGATCATCCGGCCATGTGGACTTTCGCCACGTAAGTCAGCGGCCATTTCTGGGTTGTCGAAGATTCTGGTGGAGCAACACGGTGGCGAGGTTCCGGCGGATTTCGACGCGCTGGAAGCATTGCCCGGAGTCGGTCACAAGACGGCGTCCGTCGTCATGGCGCAAGCCTTCGGCGTGCCAGCATTTCCAGTGGACACTCACATTCATCGCCTCGCCACACGCTGGAAGCTGACTTCTGGGAAAAATGTTGAGCAGACGGAACGGGATTTAAAAAAGCTCTTTCCTCGCGACTCGTGGAATCGGTTGCATCTGCAAATCATTTTCTATGGGCGCGAGCATTGTTCCGCTCGGGGCTGCACTTCGCGGACATGCCTCCTGTGCCAAGAGCTTTTTGTGAAACGCGAAACTTGAAGAGGAAAACAAACCGCAGATGAACGCAGATAAACGTTAATTTAAGACGTTTGTGAAAGATTAAGATCCCACCCACCCGATGAAGCCATCAAATAACATCACTCTTTCATGATCTGCGTTTATCTGTGTTCATCTGAGGTTCAATTTTGCCTTTTAGGCTGATTGAATTTGCTGTCTCCGGCTCTCGACAGCTTCTGGGTCACGACTTGGCGAATCTGCCGGGCGATTTCATCAATCGTGCCGGAACTCTCGATCACACTCACAAATTTCTCACCCTCGAGTGAGAGAAAAATCTCTCGGCAACGCTCTAAATTTTCCCGTTTTTCAAACTCGTTGGCTGTGTCGCCGCGTGCGCCGATGCGGGCGAGTGCGGCATCCACATCCAGATCCATGATGAGCAATAGATCGGGAATGGGCGCGAAGGCTTCGTTTTTTTTCCGAATCTCGGCGGGATCAAAACCACGAGCTCCTTGGTAGGCCATGGTGGAAAAATAATAGCGATCCAAGATCACGACTTTTCCTGCGGCCAGCGAGGGCGCGATCACTTCTTGAACGTGTTCGCGGCGGTCATTCAGGAAATGTTCGAGTTCATCCTCGGCGGATAGGCGGCCGGCAGTCATTGAGTCGCGCAGCTTTTTTCCCCAGATCCCGTGGGTGGGTTCGCAGCTTATAACCACTTCGCGGCCTTGTGAACTAAACCACTCGCCAAGGCGTTTTGCTTGGCTGGATTTGCCCGTGCCGTCGATTCCCTCGATGACGATGAAAAGTCCGTTCTCCATGATCTCAGAGATAGCGGGATTTCAGATGGCTGAGATACGCCTCGGTGGACGGTGCCGAGCCAGTCGCTTGCTGGATCAAATCCGCCGGATCGAGAGTCGAGCCGTGGGAATGGACGGATTTCCTCAACCAAGCGAGTAGCGGGAGATAGTCGGCTTTTTCCATGGCTGAGGCCACGGATGAGTCCTTCCTCGCTGCCGCGAATAGCTGGGCGGAATTGATATTTCCGAGTGTATAAGTCGCGAAGTAGCCCAGTCCGCCCATCGACCATCCGCCGCTCTAGCTCGAAACGGAGTAGAATGTGTAAGTCGTAGGTCGCTTCATCCGCCTCTACTCGGATGGGAGAAAACTCCGCTCGCCTGAGGTAGTGGAGGAAATCTTCGGGCGAAAATCCTTTCAATTGAGGGAAATGTTCCTGTGCCGTTGGATACCATTTTTCCCAGAAAATCTGCGAGCGTCCGACGTGATTTTCCCAGAGACGCGATTGAGATTCGTGAATTCCCAGCGAGACCGCCGTGCCAGAAGGCAGGCCGAAGTCATCGGCTGGAAGTCCTTGCTCGTAAAGTCCGTGGCCCGCTTCGTGCAAGACTCCGAAGAGCGATGAGGTAAAGTCTGCCTCGTCATAGCGAGTGGTGAGGCGGATATCTCTCGGGCCGAGCGTGGTGCAAAATGGATGAGTCGTGGTATCAATCCGTCCCGCTTGGAAGTCGAAGCCGATCGCTTCGGCCACCTGTGCATTGAAGCGTTGCTGGGCGGCGATCGAGTAGGGACCAGCCGGTAAGCTTGGCGGGTGTGAGGCGGATTTTTCCACCGCACGCGCGGCGATTTCTCTCACGGCAGGTCGCAATTGATCGAACAAATTTGCAACTGCAGCCGTGCTGGTGGCGCGTTCATAGCCATCAAGCAGTGCATCGTATGGCTCATCTTGATAGCCCCAGAGATCCGCCTTTTCCCGAGCGATGTTGAGTAAAGTCTGAAGATGCGGGGAAAAGCGGGCGAAGTCCGACTGCTCACGAGCCTCTGCCCATGCATATTTCGCCAAGGAGCTGGCCATGGAATCTCGGGCGATTAGATCGACAGATAGTTTGGTGGCCCGGTCAAATTCGCGGCGCATTTCCCGCAGATTCGCCGTCAGTTTCGGGTCGTCACCCAGATTACTGCTCTCGGCCAGCTCGAGATCTTTCTTCCAGGCATCTGAAGTCGCGAGTTCGTGGGCGCGGGACGTGAGCCAAGCCAGTTGCTCGGCGCGATATTTCTCAGCGCTGGGCGGTAAATAGGTTTCCTGGTCCCAGCCGATGACGGAAGCAGAAGATTGGATGATTGCAACTTCGCGAGCTTTTTCAAAAATCGACATGCCGGATTTCTGAACGAATCATCCCAGCAGGCAAAGGCTGAAAATTTTTCGTTCACTGAGTGAAACGTTGAAAAACACTGTCGGGCACTTTATTCGATGAGACCCATTGTTTGACAGCTGCAGCGTCCCGCCGCGCCCACTGGCCTAGCATCCTGTGGAAAAGTCGGGTTTGTTGATTGGCATCAGACACTCCTTGGATCCATGCTGCCGATTGCTCAGGCGAACGGACATCGCAGCTCCAGACGAATTCTTCGACCACGCTGTCATATCCCGGAGTGCCGGCGAGATTGCTGACCCACTTAGCAGTACCTGGAATATCGGCGGAAGACATGATGGGAACGACTCCGCGAGCGGCTGAAGCCTGAGCTTCAGGCTTCAGCGTGCTTACCCAAGCAGCCGCCTTTACCGCATCGATTTTAGCCAGTCCCTCAGCGACATCTCTTGCCGCACGATTTTGGACTTGGCCCTCTGGCATGGCTGCAAGCCAAGCGGCGGCTTTATTCGGGTCTTTATGGATGAGTCCTTTAGCGATGGCTGCGACGAATCCACCGCGCAGAGTTTCATCTTTAATCGTAGCTGGATAAGCCATGGCGGCATCCATTCCTTGGACCAGCAACGCCTGTGTGATGGCGTTCACGGCCTCGGCTCGCTCGTCACTTTTCGGCATGTTTGCTACGAGACGAGTGGCGGTGGCCAAGTCATTGCCAGCGATGCCGCGGATGACGGCGGCCATGTGAGGATTTGGCTCATCGCCTGTGTGATTTTCAAGAGCCCAACGCTCCGCAGCGGCAGGATTTTGGCCTGCCCAAGTCGCGAGAATCGTCCGCCGATCTGCCCCATTTTTAGAATGTTGATTGGTATATTCCAAGGCAGCGATTGGATCTGCCTTGGCCCAGGCGCGTAAAATGAGTCTGTACTCGTTACCGTTGTTTCCCAGATGATCGAGTTCACGAAACTGATCGGCGACCGACGCGAATTCCGTGGGTTCGAGCTGATCGATGAGATCGATGAGCGCGCGCTGGCGGTCCAAGGAGTCGGTGATCCGAGTAATGGCAGTCAATCGCTCGGCCGGAGTTCCTGTTTGTTTTTGGGAAGAAGTCCGCGCCTCGCGACCAGATAGGGTAGAGCCTCCAGAAATGGTTCTGCTACTGGATAGCTCGTTGTAGCGAGGAGATAGGCTGCGTGAATTTGTCAGATTCACGTCACTGCCGCCATCGCCAAGATCACTGGTGCTGCGAGTACGATTCACGATCATCGCTGCGGTGATCCCGATTGCGAATACCGCAACATGGGTGAGAACAAGATTAGAGCGATTCATTTTGAAATATATACCAATCATGAATCAGAGATATTTCAAGGAGTCATTGTCTATTTTGATAAATTCGTAGACGTCATTTAACCAGCAGAGCTTGCAGCTCGTAGGTGCGTTTCATTTTCGGGGTGCCGGGACCGTTATAGCCGAGGAGACGGAAAGACTTCGCGGTGAGCTGCATATCTTTCAATGCCGCTTCCAAGGCTGTTTTTGCCTGAGTCAATCGAGCCTCGCTATCATCGCCCATCCAAGTATAAGACAGGGCTTTCTCAGCTGGGATGTCTATGACTTCGATGGCTTTACCATCCGATCCTTTTTGGCCGACACTCGTGTCTTGATATAGAAAAGCCATCGACCCCATTTCCATGGATGGATTGTTCGTTTCCATGGCCATGGAAACCGGAGCGGTCATCGGGATATTTTGTTTTTTGATATGACTGAAGAGTCGCAAGAAGGCACTCGTCTCTCCCTTGCCTTCAGTGACGGCTGCCCGGTAAGTGGGGTAGTTTTTCAAGGTGGCTTGATCGTATGGACCCGGCTGCGGCCAGCCTTTCGGCAGCGGGGCCTCGGAGGTGTAGGCGGGGACGAGTTTCTGATCCGCCTGTGTGGCGCAGGATGCGAGGAAGGCGAGAGCGAGTAATTTTTTCATTCACATAGCATGTGTGGGTTTCCCCAAAGTGCAATGGAGAGAAATGACGGGGTGATATCCTGCCGCGCATGAGGATTTGTGGAAACTCTTCCAGCGAAAGAACCGGGTGAAAATCTTGGAGAAGTACACGCGCCCTCCCCTTGATGCTTCGAAATCACCGCAGAGGGTGATTACCTCAAAGACTCAATTTCAAGAAATCGTTCAGAATCTAGGAAATCTTGGCCGTAGATGAGATGCTCCAGGAGTGGAACCCCTGTGAGATCTTCGATCACGCTTTTATTTGTAATCATGGCCGTGTCCATTTCATCTTCGAGCTGATTGAGAATGATCCCGGCGCAAGTGAGACCTTTGGCCTGGATGGCTGCGACGGTGAGTAGAATATGATTGATTGCGCCCAGGCGATTTCCAGCGACTAAGATGACAGGCAATTTTAAATCGGCAGCAAGATCGGAAATCCGATAGTTCGCGGCGAGTGGCACTTCCCAGCCACCCACTCCTTCCACCAAGATCCGGGCGTGTCTCGCGGCGAGATGATGAAATCCCGCGATGAGCTCGGTAGGATCGATCACACGATTTTCTAACATCCCAGCGACATACGGGGCGACCGGTGTTTTCAGATAGACGGGATTGATTTCCTCCAGAGCGATCCCGCCAGATGCGGCAGATAAAAGCACGGCGTCTTCACGATCCCCGCAGGCCACGGGCTTGTAGCCGACGGCATCGTGGCCAGCATTTCGCAAAGTTTCTAGGATGAGGCGGGTGGCGTAGGTTTTGCCGATTCCCGTGTCGGTGCCCGTGATGAAAAAACTCATGCCGCAGGGGGTGACTTGCCATGGCGACCGGGTCAAGCCGATCATGGTCTGCCCGACTTTTTTGGGCGGTGGATTCCGTGATTTCCGCCAGAGCGAGCATCTGTTTTAGCCAGGGAAATCTGCCCGAATCAAGATGCCGGACGCCGGATTCGCGGAGCCGAAATTCTTTAAATCCCCCACTAAATCGCCGTGAGAGGGGAAGCGTGAATTTTTTAAAAAAATCAAAATTTGTCCCGCATTGCGCCAAGATGAAGTCATGAAAATAAGTTGAAGGTTTTCCATGCGCGTCTGCGAATCTTCTGCTAGTTTTTCGAAATTGTGCAAAACCCTTCATTTCCACCGGCCAAGCCGAAATCTGCCAGATACTCCGGCTTGTTACCGCAAAAAGGTTGGCCCGCTCGAAATTTCCGTTTTCTCAGACACCGCATTGTCCCCGGTATGTTTCGGCGAGCGGATGGCGATGTGCTCGAGCCGATCCTTGCTCCGCCAGATGCAGATAAAGTAAGAATCACCTGGATCGGGCACGCTTCATTTTTTCTCCAATTCGCTGGCCACGCGGTGATCGTCGATCCGAATTGGGCGAAATGGCATGGCCCCGTGAAACGCCAGCGGCAGCCGGGGCTCAATCTGCACGGCCTGCCCGAGGTGGATCTGGTCTTGGTCAGCCATGCCCACTTCGACCACTTGCATAAGCCGAGTTTGAAAATTCTCAAAGCCCGCGAAGGCATCGTCGTCCCGTTAGGAAGCGGCTCATTGGTGAAGCGCCTCGGGTTTCCTGCGACCCATGAAATGAAGATTTGGGACTCACTCAACTTCGATGCGCTCGAAGTCATCCACACGCCATCCCACCACTGGGGAGCACGATTTATCCATGATACTCACCGAGATTATGGCGGCTACATCGTCCGCACCGGTGGGAAAAGCGTCTTCCATTGTGGCGATAGCGCTTACTTCGGCGGCTTCAAGGAAATCGGGCAACGCTATGATATCGACATCGCACTCATGCCCATCGGGGCTTACGAATCACCCAGCGGACGAGACGTACACATGAATCCTGAGGAGGCGGTTAGAGCTTTTGCCGATCTCGGGGCCAAGCTACTCATTCCGATGCATTACGGGACATTTCCACTAGGAAATGAACCTAATGATGAACCCGTGGAGCGATTACTCATGGAGGCAGATCGGTTAGGCATCAGCGAGCAGGTGCTCATCCCCGAAGAAGGAGTCGGGATCGAATGGTGATAAAAATTTCCGGGAACAAATTTTGTTCTCATGTATCATATCCGCATGAATCGTCGCCTCGCCCTTTCTCTACTCATACTCATTCCCATACTTGCTTCGTGTGAACCTGAAAAAATCATGACTGAAACTGATCAAAAAGCCGCCAAGATGCCAGAAGTCCCCGCAGGCGCTGAGATGGCCACGCTTGGAGCAGGCTGTTTCTGGTGTATCGAGGCCGCTTACAGCCAACTTGATGGGGTCTATTCCGCCACTTCTGGCTACACGGGTGGCCCGCTGGAAAACCCAACCTACGATGACATTTGTAGTGGTAATTCCGGCCATGCCGAGGTCGTCCACATCGTCTTCGATCCCAATAAAATTTCTTACGAAAAAGTCCTGAGCTGGTTCTGGGATCTCCACGATCCTACGACGCTCAATCGCCAAGGAAACGACTCAGGTACTCAATACCGCTCTGCCATCTATTA
>JANORE010000052.1:0-3239 GCA_031415155.1 Akkermansiaceae bacterium
ATTGGACAGAAACCCTCACTGCGATTGATATGACCAACTCCTCGCTCGGGGTGGTGAAGAGCGTGTTCTTCGGTGCCGCAGTTGCGATCTGTGGCTGCATGCAAGGGATGCGCTCAGGAAATTCCTCTGCGGCTGTCGGCATCGCCACCACCCAAGCCGTCGTCACCGCCATCACCGCCGTCATTGTTTTAGACTCCGCATTCGCTATCATATTTACGGTGCTCGATATATAATCATGATTCCGAAATCCACATCTCCAGCGGCTAAGATCACCGTCCATGATCTTACCATGGCGTATGGAAACCGAGTCATCATGCATGACCTTAATTTTGAAATCCAAGATAAAGATATTTTCGTCATCATGGGTGGTAGTGGATGCGGTAAAAGCACCCTACTACGACATCTCATGGGTCTGATAGAGCCTGTAAAAGGATCTATCTTTTATGGTGAGAAAAATTTCACGGTTACCGACCCGGCAGACCGGGCACCTTTCATCCAGCGCTTTGGCGTGATGTATCAAACAGGTGCGCTGTGGTCATCTCTCACTCTGGCTGAAAATATTTCCATGCCGATCGAAGAAACCCATCAACTTTCCACTAAAGCCGTGCGCGACCTCGTTTCCTATAAACTTTCGCTCGTCGGCCTCTCGGGTTATGAGAACTACTATCCATCTCAAATCAGCGGTGGCATGAAAAAGCGAGCTGGCATCGCACGGGCGATGGCACTCGATCCCGACATCCTTTTTCTGGATGAACCTGGAGCTGGACTCGACCCGCTCAGCTCTCGGCGATTGGACGATCTCATTCTCCGTTTACGCGACAGTTTGGGTTCTACCATCATTATCGTGACCCATGAGCTCGCGAGTATTTTCAATATTTCAAACCGTGCTATATTCCTCGATACCGCCACCCATACTCAAGGTGCTCTAGGAAATCCGAATCACCTGCGCGATCACTCAGAAAACACAGCCGTCCGCCTCTTTCTGAATCGTGGAAAAACAACAACCCTACCATCATGAGCAAAACCGCCAGCCCTACGCTCATCGGGATTTTTACCTTAGTCGGTCTGCTCCTTGCCGCAGCAGCAGTCGTGCTCTTCGGTGCGGCGAAAATTTTCCAGAAGAGTAGCAATATCCTGCTCTATTTCGATAAAAGCGCTAACGGGTTACTCGTAGGATCAGAAGTCCGCTTTGGTGGAGTCCGGATTGGTCGAGTGACTTCGATCAAGGTGCTCATCGATCAAAAGCAGAACCGTAAGATCATCCCCGTCGTCGTGCAACTTGCGGAGAAAGATTTGAGGGATGTCGGCTCAACTTCAGGCGGCGGTATCGACTTCGCTTCCGAAGAAGGAGTCAGAAAAGCCGTCGCCGATGGACTGCGTGCACGCATGATTCAACAAAGTTTGCTGACCGGGCAACTTTACGTTGAGTTCGACATCGTGCCGGAAGGGCCATCTTTCACCTACGTTCCCGAAGTCGCTCCACCTTATCCTACTGTGCCGACCATCGGCACGGAAATGGATCAACTGATTTCTGACATCGCCGTGGGCTTGAAAAAGTTTAATACCATAGATTTCGAGAGTGTCGTGAAGGAACTTCGCGATGTGCTAACCAGTTCAAAAAATCAGATCGAGGCACTCGATATGAAGGCCATCAATGATCATTTAGTCGGCATCACGGCGGACGTAAAACTCCTCACTGGAAACCAAAAGCTCAACAAAGCCATCGATAGTCTCGACCAAGCACTCACCAGTCTCGACGCGTTGACGAAAAAAGCGAACCAAGGCATTGATCCACTCCTGCAAGATCTCGAAAAAGTGATTCAGCAGGCCAATGTCGGATTGGTAAAAATCGAAGAAGCCTCCGATAATCTTTCTAAAGTCACCAACCCTCGCGCTCCGGTGCTCATGCGTTTTCAAAATACATTAGACGAAACGGAACGTGCTTCGCGTGCGATCAAAGAACTCGCCAACGATCTTAAACGAAACCCGAATGCCCTCCTTGGGGGAAAGGATCCGAAGCCATGAAATTGCTATCTCTATGCCTCATCCTCCTGTTTCTACCCAACTGCGGCTTACTCGTGCCTGTCAAAGATACCGCCGTTGATCGCCTCCTCACGCCACTCGTTCCCGACCGCACCCTCACCGAACAAAGCCCTGCTATCGCGATCAAGCGGCCTTCATTGCCAAGTTATTTAGACCGCCAACAATTGATCACCCGCTCGAATGGATCACTCATGATCCGCCAACTAGACATCTGGGCTGAGCCATTGGATGTCGGAATTTCCCGAGTCACCGCCAGCAATCTCAGTCGTCTCACGGGTGCCCTCAATATCCAACCCGTCGAAAACTTTACGACTCTCGACTACACGAAGCTGCTAGAGATAAGAATCGCCCAATTCGAGCCAAATACCTCCAATCAAATGATCTTCCAAGGAACATGGAAGCTAGAATCGGTGAGTGGACAGACAGACCGCACCCACTTCTTCCGCATCGTCGTGCCAATTCCTGAAACTTCAAATCCCATGACCGCCCATGTCGCAGCGATGGACGAAGCTCTGGAACAGCTCGCTCGGCAGATCGTTGAGGTGCGATGACACGGAGTCCAGTTCATCAGAGATATGTCCACTGGAACCACATCAAAACACGGGATCGTGGGATTCGTTAAAATTTCGGGTTGATTGTGCACCCATTTGCCCATGACAGTCTTGCCGCCATGCTCGATATCCGCGTCATCCGCGACAACCCCACCGCCGTTCAAGATCGCCTCAAAACCCGAGGTGGCGATCATTGGAATCTCGTTGACGACGTGATCGCTTGCGATGAATCACGCCGTGCTGCGGAAACCTCCAAGCAACAGCTTCAAAATTCACGCAAAACGATCTCCAAAGAAATCGGAGCCCTCAAGGCCAAGGGCCAAGACACTTCCTCCATCGAGGCTGAAGTCCGTGGCATCAATGATGAAATTTCCGCGCTCGATTTAGAGTCGGAAGCCGCTGCCGCTCGCCAAAACGACCTCTTACTGAATATCCCAAATCTCACGCACGAAGCCTGCCCCATCGGCTCTGACGAAACGGCGAATCCCGTTATCCGTGAGTGGGGAAATAAGCCCGATCTCAACGATCCCAAGGACCATGTCGAACTCGCGCTCAAACACGGCCTAGTCAACTGGGACGATGGCATCCGCACCGCAGGCTCGGGCTTCGTCGTTTATCGCGGCAAGGGAGCACGCCTCGAACGCG